>JBAULJ010000187.1:0-20240 GCA_049578125.1 Halobacteriota archaeon | reverse complement strand
GCATCAGCTTTCATGTTGTTACCTGCTATTACTAACATGAAACGCTCTGTTATTAGTGCTTCGCTGCGCGTTTTCCAATCGAGGACGACGTGGGATCTAAAAGCATGTTTTTTTATATTGCGAGCCTATACTGTTGACCGGGTGTTTGTGACGTTGCAGGCGCGATATTGCACGTGAAAGAACGTCCTTTTATCGATTTGAGGCACGGCGCATGGGGTCCACGATAGTTGTTGGAGGCTTCTTCGGAGATGAAGGAAAGGGCAAGATAGTATCGCACATCGCTTTTGCAGACAAACCTGCAATCATCGCTCGCGGCGGAATTGGCCCTAATGCGGGCCATACCATCGAAGTCAGCGGGCGGAAGTTCGGCGTGCGCATGATACCCTCAGGTTTCGTGTACCCGAACGCGCGCCTGCTCATCGGCGCAGGCGTGCTCGTAGATCCGCGCGTTCTCCTCAGTGAAACCGAGCTGCTTGGAGAAGTGAAGCGCGTCGGCGTTGATTATCGTTGCGCGATAATCGAAACAAAACACATAGCTATCGATAAAGATGACCCATACCTTTCGCGTACGATCGGGTCTACCGGAACTGGATGCGGACCGGCTGCTGCCGATCGAGCGAGAAGAACGACGATCCAAGCTAGTGACGTGCAAGAACTCTCGCCATTCTTGACAGACACTGCGTCCGAAATTAACCAAGCTCTTAAGGCCGGGGAAAACGTGATTTTGGAGGGCTCACAAGGGTTCGGCATCTCTCTCTTTTACGGGACCTTCCCCTATGTGACATCAAAGGATACGACAGCGTCTCAGATCGCTGCTGACGTGGGGGTTGGTCCGACGCACATTGACGAGACGATCGTGGTCTTCAAGACGTTTCCCACGCGCGTCGGGGCAGGGCCCTTTGAGACTCAAATGAGTGAAGCAGAAGCCAAAAAACTAGAAATCGAGGAATTTGGCACCGTTACCGGACGGCCACGGCGCATCGGTTGGTGGGACCCCACCATGGCAAAATACTCTGCAATGGTGAACGGCGCCACACAGGTGGCGATAACAGGGCTCGACAAACTTGATCCGTCCGTTAAGGGAGCAAACCAGTACGATGAGTTGTCCACAAAGGTAAAGACGTTCCTGCGCGAAGCTGAAACGGCAGTAAGCGTTCCGTTTACACTGCTCTCAACGGGACCAGAGCTAACTGAGATAGTTGATTTAAGAGAGGAGAAACTCGAACGTGCGTGATAATGTGCGGCGCATTAACAGGCGGCTGAAATGAAACGGGAGTTGCTAAAAATATTGTGCTGTCCTGTCTGCAAAGGCCCACTCGTGCTTGAGGTCGAGGGCGAAGAGGCAGGTGAAATCATCAAAGGTACGTTCTATTGTGGGGTCTGTAGTGTGTACTATCCAATAGACGAGGGGATCCCCAACTTGCTGCCGCCTGAACTGAGGTGAAAATATGCAGAGCGTGTACATCAACAGGAAGGGATTGCAGTCCATCGAAATCGAAGAACCCTTAATTCGACTCCCGCTCAAGCCCGGCGGCAAGGCGACGCTCGATATCGACGTGATTAATTACCAAGCCCCCACCCATATCTACCTCTCATCGCGTGGCGCTGTCAAAGACAAAGTAACCTTTAACCGCAACAACCCATATATCGATGGTGAAGAACTACTGACGGCAACAATCTCAAATCCCCTAGGCCCAGAGGAGCTTTATGAGGGGGAGGTGAGTATATCGACCGCATACGGTTCACGGGAGGAGCGTTTCATTCTGCAAATCGGACAACTGGAAAACGAACCGCCACTTGATGCCATTGAAGTCGATGAGGACCTCTCGCGACCGGATTATCGGAGCAAGCCGCGTCCCACGACGGTTTGGCGGCCGTCACTGCGCCTGCGGTGGCCCGATCTTCGTTTAGACGTAAAGAGAATCAGGAGAATGAGAAATCTTCCGTACATCCTCCTGGGAATCGGCGTAATCATTGCGCTCATACTCCTAGCTGCCGGCGGTATCAGCTACGGCGTGGCGATCCTTGGCTTCATCGTCGTAGTGGTCTTAGCGTACTACACGTGGAGGCTGTTAGACTGACGCGTTTCAGGTAGAAGTGACCACGTTATGCGATAAACGCATTGCGCCTCTAGCGGCGATCTCGCCGACTTTTACCGCCAAAAGCATTCCGCAGTCAGCCGCGCGTTATTCTGTAGTATAAATAGCTTTTCAGCAGCATATTAGAACAATAAAATCATCTTTTGCATTGTGGAGAGCTAAAAGATGCGATACGTCGTTGTCACTGGCGGAGTCATGAGCGGTCTTGGAAAGGGCATCACAGCCGCCTCAGCGGGTCGACTTTTAATTAACCGCGGGCACAACGTAACGGCGATAAAGATTGATCCGTATATAAACATCGATGCCGGCACCATGAATCCCTTCCAACACGGCGAGGTGTTCGTGCTTAAGGACGGAGCCGAAGTTGACCTCGACCTTGGAAACTACGAACGCTTCCTCGACGTCGAGCTCACGGGCGATCATAACATCACGACAGGTAAAATCTATAAGTCGGTCATCGAAAAAGAGCGACGCGGGGATTACTTAGGGAAAACGGTTCAGATTATCCCTCACATAACCGACGAAATAAAGAATAGCATCAGGACCGTAGCGGATAAGGCCGAGGCTGACGTATGCGTGGTTGAGGTGGGCGGCACCGTCGGCGATATAGAGAGCATGCCTTTTTTGGAAGCGGTCCGACAAATGCATAGCGAAGAGGACCACTTCGTGCTGCTCCACGTGACGCTCGTTCCGGAGGATATGACCGGCGATCACAAAACGAAGCCGACCCAACACTCAGTTAAGAGCCTAAGGGAGCTCGGACTCAGTCCTGACGTCATTGTTGGCCGCGCAAAAACGCCGCTTGGTAAAGATGCGCGAGCTAAGATCTCACTGTTTTGTGACGTGCCTTTGAACGCCGTCATAAGCGCTTATGACGTGCCTGACATCTACCAGGTGCCCTCGCTACTTGAGCTTGAAGGTTTAGGGGATTACCTTGTTGAGAAGCTCGAACTCGAAAAGAAGGCTGCGAGCCCCTGGGACGTGATGAAGAACCCACCTATATCGCGATCAATCGCCATCGTTGGCAAATATATGTTTGAAGATGCCTATTTCAGCATAAAAGAAGCAATTAAGCACGCTGCAAGTGCTCTGGGCGGGGGCATCGACGTCAAGCTCGTCGACGCAGAAGACCCGCACGCTCTCGAGGCGCTCAGAGCTGTGCACGGCATTTTGGTCGCACACGGGTTTGGCCCTAGGGGAAGCGAAGGAAAAATAGACGCAATTCGCTTCGCACGCGAAAATGACATTCCTTTCTTAGGAATCTGCTTTGGCTTCCAACTGGCAATAGTCGAGTTTTGCCGTAACGTTCTGGGGCTCGAAGCAACGAGCGCTGAATTGGATCCTACAGGTGTTCACGTCATCGATGTACTGCCCGAACAGCTTGACGTCGATCACATGGGAGGTACCATGCGACTGGGCAACTACGACGTCATCATCTCGCCTGAGACGCGCGCCTATTCCATGTATATAAGTCCCGTGGTGACTGAACGCCACAGGCATCGGTTCGAAGTGAATCCGGACTGTATTGAGCTTATCGAACAAAATGGGATGCTGTTTTCGGGGAAGGCACGAGACGGGATCCGAATGGAGATTGCAGAGATCCCGACAAAAAGATTCTTCGTGGGAACACAGTTCCATCCCGAATTTAAGTCCCGACCGGGTAGGCCCTCGCCCCCGTTTCGTGAATTCGTGCGGTCGGTACTCAATATGAATACAAGCACGTGATGCGAAACGTGGCGGCGCGATTAGAAGCAGAGAAACGATTCGACTTATGGTAAACAGCGAGAAGTTTATTGAGGACGCGATCGCAGAAATCAAGAAAGAGGTGGGAAATCAGCGAGCAATCATCGCTCTCTCTGGCGGCGTAGATAGCTCTGTTTGTGCAGCACTTGCTTATCAAGCGTTGGGAGACAACCTGTACCCTGTGTACGTCGACACGGGACTCATGCGGAAGGGCGAGACTGAAAACATTAGGAAGGCGTTTCGTTACATGCCGTTGACCGTGATCGACGCGAAAGAGCGGTTTATCAATGCGCTTCAGGGAGTTGCAGACCCCGAAGAGAAGCGGAAGGTAAGCGGCGAGATGTTCATACGCATATTTGAAGAAGTGGCGAGGCAGAAGCAAGTGAGCTACTTGGTGCAAGGCACGATTTATCCAGATATCATCGAATCTGAAGGCCAGATCAAATCGCATCATAACGTGGGTGGCCTCCCCTCCGTGATGGAGTTCGACGGGGTAGTTGAGCCGCTCAAGTATCTGTATAAGGATGAAGTCCGTGAAATCGCTCGGGCTCTTAAGTTACCACCTGAGGTCAGTGAGCGCATGCCGTTTCCCGGACCGGGGCTAGCAGTTCGCATTATCGGTGAAGTAACCGAGGAGAAGCTCCACGTTGTCCGCGAGGCTAACGCAATTGTCGAGCAAGAGATATTAAAGTACAATCCGTGGCAAACGTTCGCAGCGCTGCTAGAGAAAGGAACAGGCGTCAAAGGCGATGTGCGTGTGCACGGTTGGATAATCGCCGTACGCGCCGTGCAGTCGCGAGACGGGATGACCGCTGACGTGCTTGAATTGTCTTATGATGTGCTTCGGACAATCGCTTCACGCATAACGAGCGAAATCCCAGACGTCGCACGCGTGGTGTATGATATCACGCCGAAGCCGCCTGCTACTATCGAATTCGAATAGCGCGCATGAAATCTATGCGTGCTCGAGATCTCTCAGAAGTTCGCTACACGATGCGGACGCATTCTGTTAAGCTCTGTTTAGGACGTGGTAAGAAATGCGCGTACGCGGAAAAGAAAGAATAATCGCCCAAGAGTTGCGGCATTATATGCCAGTTTTTACGCGTCAGCCGCTCGTGATTGAACGCGGCAGAGGTGCGATCGTTACAGATACAGACGGCAATGACTACATCGACTGCACCGCTGGAATCGCAGTCAACAGTATAGGTCACTGCCATCCACGTGTCGTCAATGCCATCAAAGCGCAAGCAGAGAAGCTTATCCACACCTCAAACCTATACTACACAGAGATTCAAGCGCGTCTGGCGGAGCGCATGACAAAACTGACCGGCATGGAGCGCCTCTACTTGACGAACTCCGGAGCTGAGTCCAATGAATCTGCGATGAAGCTTGCGAGAAAGGTAACCGGTAAGAAGGGGTTCATTTCGACCAAAAACGCATTCCACGGGCGAACTATGGGCTCACTCAGTGTGACGTGGAAAGAGGCAATTCGACAACCGTTCGAGCCTCTGATTGACGGCGTCACCTTCGTCGACTATGGCGATGTGAACGCTATCGCCGGAGCGGTTACGGCTGACACCGCTGCGGTCATCGTCGAACCGATTCAAGGAGAAGGGGGGGTTAATGTGCCTCCAGATGATTATCTCGTAGCGGTTCGCGAGCTTTGCACGGAGCGCGAGATCGTCTTGATCGTCGACGAAGTGCAAACTGGCTTCGCTAGAACGGGAAAATGGTTTGCCTGCGAGCACGCTAACGTCATACCGGACATTATGACGCTTGCGAAGGCCATGGGCGGCGGCTTTCCAGTCGGCGCTATGATGTCGCGCGAGTCATGTCAGTTCGCGCCTGGAGATCACGGCGGCACGCAAAGCGGTAACCCCCTTGCGTGTGCAGCAGCTCTTGCGACGATCGACGTAATCGAAAGCGAGAATCTCGTAGAGCAGTCACGATACAAGGGTGAGCTGCTGAAAAACCTCCTTAATGGCCTTGAATCGCCATACACCATTGACGTAAGGGGTAAGGGACTCATGGTTGCGTACGAGTCGTCGCGATCAGTTGTCCCTATAGTTGACTTTGCCAGAGAGAACGGTGTACTGCTGAATAACACCTCAGAAAACGTTTTAAGGTTCGTGCCCCCTCTGGTGATTGCAAAAGAGCAAATTGAAACGGCCATAACGGTAGTTGAGCGTGCCATCAACGTATATCCCCGGTAGGTCCGCCGAAGACGTCGCTCGAGCTTATGGTATTAGTCCTGACCAGATAATCAAACTCGGGTCAAACGAAAACGCCCTTGGGCCCAGCCCACGAGCGGTCGAAGCGATTAAGCGACATTTAAACAAAATAAGCGTTTACCCCTCCCCTGGGTACGTCGAACTGAAGGACGCTATAGCGCACTACGTAGGGTGTTCGGCCGAGCGCATTATAGTCGGTAACGGTTCCGACGATCTACTCAACACCCTCGTTAGGCTTCTCCTCGTGCCTGGCGATCAGGCGATCATCCCTGTACCCACGTACTCATATTATGAAGTCATCGCAGGAGCAGGACACGGCACGTGCGTGTACGTCAACCGCGCGGCCGATTTTTCAGTCGACATTGACAACCTTATCGGAGCAATCACAGACAATACTAAGCTAATTTTTGTCTGTGCTCCCAATAATCCGACCGGAAGTGCTATCGAAAAAGCAGCGCTAAAGCGCTTGTTAAAATCGACAGACGCTCTAGTAGTGCTTGACGAAGCCTACGCTGAATTTGCGCCAGAGAGTCACGTTGACTTGGTGAATTACTTCGATAACCTGGCGGTCTGTAGAACGTTTTCAAAAGCGTTTGGATTAGCAGGGCTGCGCCTCGGCTATGCCGTGCTTGATCGCGAACTGGCACGCGGGTACGACAAACACATGCTTGCGTTTTCGGTCAATCAACTAGCGGTCGAGGGGGGCGTAGCAGCACTTTCAGATCGCGTCTTTCTGGAGAGGACAGTGTCCATGGTGGCACATGGCCGACAGTACCTTCGCGAGAAGCTCCCCATGAAGACGTACCCAACCGAAGCGAACTTCGTGTTCGTTGACACTGCGCCTTACACCTCACGAGAAGTATCGGAATATCTGCTGCGCCGAGGCATAATCGTTCGAAACTGCGACACGTTTCGTGGATGTTCCAACTCGCACATGCGAATCACCGTTGGCCAGCCGTGGCAGAATGCAGCGCTTCTCGATGCCATCAACGAGTTCGTAACTACGGCCTGATTCCTTCACTCCGCCTATGAAAACTGCTCTCACAGGAACCCCGGGCACCGGAAAGACGACAATAAGCAAGATGCTCCGCGACGGCTATGGTCTCGAGGTCCTGCACTTGAACGAAGTGATTCGGGCTCACCGGTACTATGTCGGGTGGGACGAAGATCGCAACTGTCTCGTTGTTGATCTTGAGGCTCTGAAAGCCCACCCCTTTTCAGACGGCCTGCTGCTAGAGGGACACCTTTCCCATCTTCTCCCAGTGGACCGCGTGATTGTTCTTAGGACAGATCCGGACGTGCTTCGCAGGCGTCTACAAAAGAAGGGTTTTTCAAGTAATAAGATACGTGAAAACGTCGAAGCTGAAATCCTTGACGCCATCCTCGTTGAGGCCTTCGGGCTACACGGGAAAAACGTGTTTGAAGTAAACACGACTGGAACGCCAAGTGAATCGGCACAGCTTGTCTGGGAAATCACGCAAGGATACAGGCTTGAGCGATTCGCCGTTGGCCAATATGACTGGACGGGCTATTTGAATGACGCTTGACGCATATCGGGGACCAATGGGGCGCATTTTGAATCCGCTCGCGCTAACGCTCTACAGGCATGGCGTGAGTGCAAACCAGCTAAGCGTGCTATCCCTCGTTTCGGCAATAGCTGCCGGTGCGGCTTTCTATGCCCGGTTGCTCCCTCTCGCGATAGTGGCAATTGCGTGCAACGCTCTCTTCGACGCTCTTGACGGGTGTTTGGCGCGGAGCTCCAATAGTGAGTCGAAGAAAGGTGACTTGATAGACCACGTTGGTGACCGGTATTCTGATATTTTCATATTCGGCGGCATCACGCTGGGTGGATATGTGGCCTGGCAGATAGGACTCGTCGCGATCTTAGGCGTCCTTATGACGAGTTACCTCGGTACTCAGGCACAAGCGCTCGGCGTTGGCAGGAATTACCGCGGCCTTCTCGGCAGAGCCGATAGGCTTGTCCTCGTTTTTTTCGTAGCTTCATTCAACCTTATATTTCCGGAGAACATTATCTGGTTCCCGTTGCTAGGCTGGATGATGGTCTTTGTGGCCATTGCCAGCAATATCACAGCGTTACAACGATTTTATCTCGCTTATCGCGAGATTTAAAGGAAAAACGTTGAGCAAGCCCTGTGTTTATTGCGTATCTGAAGAAACGTTGCTATCTGTCGCGCCATGAACGCGCGTAGCCTGTTTTGGCTGTGGCGATTAGCATCCGCTCTTCGACAAATCCGTTCATCAGGAATGCCAATGAACTATGCGAACATTGACTCCAGCTGGTGCGCCTCTACTTTAGGCATGCCCATGACTTTACGTACGGCAGCGTCGAAATCGGCAACTATCACGGAATCGCGCTCCGCTCGTATAGCAAACATCCCGGCTTCCATTGCAATAGCTCTTATGTCGGCGCCGCTGGCACCGTCAGTGAGCTTGGCAATCTTCTCGGCGTCAATTTCTTGAGCCAAGTTCATACCGGACGTGTGGATCTTGACAATTTCAATGCGGGCTTCATAGGTTGGGAGCGGGATGTCGATAAGCCGGTCAAAGCGCCCGGGCCGAAGTAATGCAGGGTCGAGTATGTCGCTCCTATTGGTCGCACCGATGATCTTGACGTCCCCCCGGTTTTCGAATCCGTCCATTTCGGCGAGGAGCTGCATGAGAGTCCTTTGCACTTCACGGTCCCCCGAAGTCGCGCTATCCAAGCGCTTTGCTCCTATGGCGTCAAGCTCATCGATGAAGATAATGCTAGGGGCCTTTTCCCGGGCCATTTCAAATAGCTCTCGAACGAGTCGAGCCCCTTCACCTATATACTTCTGCACGAGCTCACTGCCGACGATTCGAATGAAAACTGATTCCGTGTGCTTTGCAACTGCCTTCGCAAGAAGCGTTTTGCCGGTTCCGGGGAGTCCGTAGAGAAGTACGCCTTTAGGCGGCTCTATGCCTACTCGCTCAAAGAGCTCAGGCTTTAACAGTGGGAGTTCTACCGTCTCTCGCAGCTCTTGAATCTGAGCGTCTAGGCCGCCGATGTCATCGTAGCTCACCGTTGGTGTCTCAATGATTTCCATCCCATAAACGGTCGGATCCTTCGACGGTGGCAAAGCGCCGACGATAGCGAGGGATTGCTGATTCAGCGCCACTCTGGCGCCGGCGATGAGCTCCTGCTCAATGAATTGTGAAGCGTTGACCACGAACTTCGGGCCGGTTGAGCTCTTGATTACGACTCGATTGTCGTCGAGCACATCCAGTACAGTCCCAACAAGCAAAGGGGGTCCCTTGAGTCGTTCAAGCTCACTTCTGAGTTTTCGGACTTCGCGCTCGTAGCGCACCTTCTGATTTTCGGCCGATCTCTTCTCGTTTTCGACTTTGCGATTGGCATCACGGAGCTTGAGATTACGTTCTTCAAGTTGACGAACGCGATCTAGGAGGTATTCAGAAAAGTCGTTGCCCTTCTTTTCGCTTTCGTCAAAAGAGTCTTCCACTGTCGTCTCCTCCGCATGGTATTTAATATTGCATGCTATATATCCTTTTTTCGAGGAAAGCCATGCACTGCGAACTATGCGGGAAAGAAATCCTAGGAAAGCCTAAACGCGTTCTTATTGAGGGGGCGGAGCTCGAAACGTGCGCTGCGTGCGCAGGCCTTGGCACGGAAATACGCCGTTCTCAAACGCATATCGGACCCACAAACAAAGTCACTGCCCATACCCGCACCAGATATCGGGACATCTATCGACAAATGGAGGGCGAACTCGATCCCGACTTTGATGACATCGTTAAAAACGCTCGAAAAAGAGCTGGAATAACGCAGGAGCAACTCGCAGCGAAAATAATGGAAAAAGCGCTCGTGATAAAGAAAATTGAGCGAAAGGAACTGACTCCTGACGATAAACTCCGAAAGAAACTCGAAAAGGCGCTGAACGTAAATCTCCTCATCGAAATCGGGAGGGAAAAAGCGCAGAGGGGCAAACCGTCCGGAAACTTGACGCTCGGAGACGTAGCTGTCGTTAGGCGGCGACACTGAAAGCTATAGCTTTTTTTGTGCGAGGCTTACTGTGGCCCTCATTCGGATTACGAGAAGCATAAAGGGCGCTGCTAACGCTATCAGGGCCGGCGGGATCGTTGCTTATCCGACCGAGACCGTCTACGGAGTAGGCGCGTTAGCGCTTAAAGAATCAACGGTCAGGAAAGTGATCGCCCTTAAACAAATGGCTTCGTCGAAGCCTATTTCGCTTGCTGTTTCTCAGTTCGGCATGATAGAAGCCGTTGCGTACGTCGAAGATGTTGACCTTCTCCACCAGTTACTGCCAGGGCCCATAACTGTTCTCTTGCGAAAAAAGGATATCGTTCCTGGCATCCTTACGGCAGGCGCGAACCTCGTCGGTATCCGATTTCCTTCACATGAGGTAGCCAGGGCGCTCATTGACTCTGTCGGGGCCCCGATCACCTCGACAAGCGCGAATGTGACAGGCACGCAGCCTGCCACGTGCGCAAAAGATGTCAGCATCCCCGTTGGTTGCGTGCTTGAAGGAGGCAAGGCTAACTTAGGCCCCTCGACTGTGGTTGATCTCGTCAATCGCGTGGTCGTGCGCCGAGGTGCGGGGTACGACACCGTATTTGAAAGGACTAAAATTCCGCGTCAGAGCAAGAACCGTGAATGATCGCGCTGCCCATTAGTTCCGCCGTTTGACCTTGCGACTTCGCACGTATTAGCAAATACTTTTTATGCATCTTTGCGTGAGGGCGGCGTCGCTTAAGAAGGCGTAGCTTTGCGCCGTATCGTGGAGTACGACAGCCTACTTCCTGAGCTTGTAGGGCGTAGTTCAGGTTTGTCGGCTAACGACCTCCCTCTTCCGGGCTTTTCTTCGATGTGGATATTCTCGCGAACTGTAGGTGGGTGAAGCGCGGGACGTAGTTGGCACGAAGAATCTTTCGAATTCACAATAGCCCGTAGCTGAACCGATGATCCTTGTTTGTGTTTTGATAAAGTGATTCCGAGCTTTTTAACCCACTAGCGCCAGACAGGCTGTTTTAGAGGCGGTAGGCGGGCATTTCAAGGGGAGGAGCATCGAAGCTAGCCATATTGCGAGTTGGAGCTCAAATTGCGGCGGGGATGTTCCGACAGGCACACGTTGAAGGACAATGACGCGCAAAGCAGATTTGGCCTGTAACCGCGGGTGTACGGTCCCTCTTTAACTAAAGTCGGCTGCTATGAAAATGAACGGACTGTGCCTGCTAGACCTTGTTACGCATTAGCTTCGCGCGACAAATCCCTGACGGCAATCGAGGAAGCTTAATAACGGTAAAGTGATAACCCGATTGCGAGATGATGCTAAACGAGTCCGTCCGGATAAGAGATTTTGTTATTACTAAAAACAATTGGATTTTAGCGGTTGTTTCTTACGAGAATAAGGCGTTTATCCAAGGTTTCTTACGCTATGTGCCAGACAAAAATGGCGACAGAGTGCGCCGGGATGGCAAGCGGTTTCGCAAAGTCGGCTTCGAAGAAGCACAGCAACTGATGCGTAAGTCCGGCAAATACCAAAATGGGCTCTGCGCTATTCCGTACGAGGACGTCGCAGAGCTGAAGCGTCCTCAGCAATGCGTTGAACATTGTGATGACGCTAACGTTTCGAAAATCGTGGAGCTTCTTGAAGGGTACGGCATTCGTCGGCGCTGCATGGGGGTCACGGGTTCGAGACTTGTTGGGCTTGCAGCGGAGTCATCTGATATTGATTTTGTTCTTTATGGGAAGCCGAGCTTTGAGCATGGGAGAGCCGCTTTGCGCGACGCCGTAGAATGCGGATTATTGCTGCCGATTGATAGTCGTATGTGGCAGCGGATATACCAAAAGCGTGCCCCGGAACTCACGTTCGAAGAGTTCGTGCTGCACGAACAGAGAAAGTGGAACCGTGGTTTGATCGAAAAGACATACTTCGATCTGCTATTTGTAAGGGAGTTTGATGAAATAGCCGTTGAGCCGCGAGGTGTTGACGATGGGTTTGCGACCGTCCGCGCCGAGGTGACCAACGCCTGCTATGCGTTTGACAGCCCGGCTATTTACGAGATAGAGCACGAGGCAGTGAAGAAGGTGCTTTCGTATACGCATACCTACGCAGGTCAAGCCCACGAAGGCGAGGTTATCGAAGCGCGAGGAACCTGCAATGAAGCAGGATCAACGCGCCTAATCGTAGGCACCACCCGTGCAGCGCGAGGCGAATGGATAAAGAGCTGTACGTTGCTGCTTTCGCGAGAATACGGAGCTGGATGGAGCGAGCGAAGCCGCCAGCTAGGTCCTAGGTGATGTAATTGCAGCTACGCATTCAATACGACAAAGGTACGCTGCTGATACGAGGCGATGCACGTGTACCGAACGCCTATTGGGACGCGCGTTCAGGTGCATACAGAGCACTGGCATTGTACTATGCAGATATTATTGACTACCTCGAAAACAGCTACGTCGAGTATGTAGATGAAGCGCTTAAGCTGCTTCCCGTGCCATACCTGCAGCCACGCACCGTGCTACGTGACTATCAAAGAGACGCGTTGGACTCGTGGATGCAAGCGGGAAAACGGGGAACGGTTGTCCTCCCAACGGGCGCCGGAAAAACGGTTGTCGCGGTTGGGGCAATCGGCAAGCTGCAAACTCCTGCTTTGGTAGTCGTGCCTACGCTCGATCTAATGGAGCAGTGGCGTCGCGTGCTCGCGACTGAATTTGAGCTCGAGATAGGTGCGTACGGCGGCGGCGACAATATACTCTCGCCACTCACCGTTTCCACTTACGACTCAGCGTATTTGCGCGCAGCGGAGCTTGGCAATCGATTTGGACTAGTCGTCTTCGACGAGGTCCATCACCTTCCTGCGGCAGGTTATCGCCACATCGCTGAAATGTTTCTATCACCGGCGAGACTTGGACTGACGGCAACGTATGAACGCGAAGATGGACTACACAGCGAGCTCCTACGCCTCATTGGAGGCAAGGTCTATGAGCTGACTGTGCAGGACCTTGCTGAAGAACACCTCTCCGGCTATGAAGTTGCGTATCGCTTCGTCGACTTGGAGCCTGACGAAGCGGAGGAGTATTCGCAGCGCTATGCTATATTTACCGACTACCTGGCGCGCCGCAACGTTACGCTGCGAACGCCGCACGATTTCACCCAGTTCATTAGACGCAGCTCGTGGGATCCGGAGGCTCGAAAAGCGCTTCTGGCTCGGAATCGGGCCTTAGACATCGCTTTGAACTCACGCGCAAAAATGGAGGCGCTAAAGGAACTGCTTCTCGAGCACCCCTCCGAGCGGACTCTCATTTTTACGCAGCATAATAAGCTCGTACATCGCATCGCTCGAACGTTTTTGATCCCGGCAATCACGCACACGACCTTCAAAGATGAGCGCAGGCAGATACTTAACAGCTTTCACGACGGGGCGTACCGCGTGATAGTCACCTCTAAAGTGCTTGACGAGGGCGTCGACGTTCCCGATGCCTCGCAAGCGATCATTCTGAGCGGAACCGGGAGCTCCCGAGAATTCATTCAGCGCCTCGGGCGCGTGCTGCGAAAGCGAGAGGGAAAGCACGCGAGACTCACTGAAATCGTCACGCGGGATACCACCGAAACAGGAATGAGTCACCGCCGGAAGCGAAAATGGAGGGTCGCAGAGAATGCTCCCTAGCAATCTCCTCATCACGCACGCTCGCTCTGGAAAGATAAAACCGGTTTACGTGCCGATTGAAGGGCGTTACTTAGAACTGGCGTCGCGTTTGATCGAAACGTATGAAGCACACTTAAACAAGCGCAAGGGCGAGCTGGCTGACCAGTGTCAGCAGTTTGAGGAAGGCGGCTTTGACTATCGACTTGTGAGGG
The DNA here is from genome assembly GCA_049578125.1 of Halobacteriota archaeon. GTDB lineage: Archaea > Halobacteriota > Bog-38 > Methanoflorentales > Methanoflorentaceae > Methanoflorens. Next base: position 6,290 of record JBAULJ010000187.1, on the reverse strand, counting down.
GCTTAGTCGCATTGCTCGACCGCTCAGCAACATTCAAACCGCGAAGTCACATTGATCCCAAACAAGCGCGCCGCGAAGTCTTTAAAGAGGCAAATCGTTATCCGCTCGTCGCGACCGACGAGCTGAGGCAGAAGGTTATAACTCAGGTAGCGTCACAACTAGGCCTCTCGTCATTGCAGCTCGAGGCGTCGCTGTGGAGCGATTTCGAAGATGAGCTGGTGCTAGAACGCTTTGTTGCGCCGCGTCCGCGTGAGTTGATCCAGCAGTACAATTTAAGCTTGACACAAACGCTGCTGTTCAAGGCTGCCTCTCTCGAGTTTATGGTTGGGAGCAACTACCAACGCATTTTCAGTCGGCTCAAGCATTTGGGTCTCATGTACGCGGTCGAGCAAACTGACGGGGCTTATCGCATCATCGTTGACGGTCCTATATCGCTCTTCAAGCTGACCGAACGGTATGGCACATCGCTTGCGAAACTACTCCCCTCCATTGTCGAAGCCGATGAATGGAGTCTCAAGGCACACATCGTCGGCGGGGAACGACAAGCGCCCAAGCTGTTAGAACTGGAACTTAACAGCAGGACCGCGAGAGATGGGCTTTCGGGGCACGGTGCCGAGGAAATAGGAGAGCGATATGACAGCTCAGTCGAAGCGAGGTTCGCACGCTCGTTTAAGGCTTTGAAGTTGGGCTGGGCCCTCAAAAGAGAACCGGAACTACTAGTAGCCGGTCGGTACGTGTTTATCCCTGATTTCAGCTTTGAAAAGAATCACCTGAAGGCGTACCTCGAGGTGGTCGGTTTTTGGACTGACGAGTCCCTTAAGAAAAAGCTTGGAAAACTTCGGGAGCTCGACGTCGAGAACTTGCTGCTCGCTGTCGATCGAAGCCTCAATTGTTCCCAGCTCGAGAAGGTCAAAGGCTTCGTCATCCTCTACGATAAGAAGGTGCCAGTGAAGCCGGTCGTCGACTACCTGAAGCAGTTAGAGGAAACTGCTATCGTGCAGCAGGCCCAAACCATCGACAGCACACGGCTCGGACTAGCAGGAGATGTAATCGACGTAACGCAACTGGCCGACGCACAGTCCGTATCGGTAGGGGCCGTCGTGCGGTGGCTGCAGGCCAATCCAGCAGCGCGCTACCGTCTTATCGGCACGCTTCTCATAAGCGAGCACAAGCTTGATACAATCGCGGAGAGACTGAAAGCGCTTGAAGGTGGGGTACTTCCTGCTGCGCTTGGTGTAATCGAAGAAGAGGGCATATCATCTCCAGAGAAAGTGTTGGAAGCTCTCGGCTACGTTGTCGAATGGCGCGGCCTTGACTCAGACAGTGCTACAATTCGGAAGCAACATGACGTGCCGCTGTAGGATCGCTGTGGGCTCGGAAGACGTTGATCCTGCAAGGTGGTGCTTACGCGCGGCACTTGGTGTCGAGACATCGAGTCTTGGTTTTCAGCTGCAGCTTCGGGAGCCCGCACTTGCACCGTCCAATGATCGTTGCGTTAGCAGGCAATAAGAATGCGGTTTTGCATCCGTCGTAGTACTGTGCACACCCGACAATGATCCCCTTCCTGCGCACGATGGTTAGGGGACCACGACAGCGGGGGCAGATAAAACCGCTTGTTGCGAAGCGCTGGGCAATGACATCATCCATGTTCTCGCATTGACGGTCAATGCACACGTCAACGCCAAAAAGCTTGAGCCTGAACTTGGGCAACCCGCAGTTGCAAGTGCTTTTGGCGAGTTCTGCTCCGGCGGGCAGCTTGTAAAGAGCTCCGCAATCGCACGTTATTACGCTTTCAGCGCGGTTCAATGAACCGCCGCATTGCTTGCAGCGTCCCACGAATCTCAAGTGCACGTCTAAATCCTCTTCGTCCAGCTTCGTGCTCTCCTTATGTGAGGCGTCACGGGGGGTCGTGAGCGGCGTCTCCAACGCTGCTGCTCGATGCGCCTCTGCAAGCGCTCTTGGAGGGATCGAAAAGTGTGGTACTTCCGCATGAGCTAGTGGCCCATTACCAGTAGTCACCGGCCCTCTGTCCGCGCTACTAGTAGCTGCTCTCAGTTCGCTTGGGACATCGGTGATCACTATTTGTTTCTCTCGGATCTGAGGAGCTTCGACGCAGTCGAGATGGTCGACACGCGCTCGGTACGTGACTCGTTCGTTTTGAGAGCCATAGATTCCGATGGGAATTGATTTGGCGTATCCATTCGCCAGATAGAAGCTGTCGCGAAGCATCTTGAGCCCATTGGCGAACACGGTTACCGACACACGTGCGCCTCCGCGAGCGTTTGTTACCGTAGCGTGGCACATGGCGCTTTGTCCAAATGCTATCGAATCGGGCAACTGCATTTCAATCATGATTTCGGGCAGTTTGCCTATTGACTGTGCGATTCGCGTGCCGGCAACGAGTCTGGAAAGCACCGTTGGGCTGATGTCAAACGGCGACTTGATTCCCTGCGCGTAGAGCTGAGTCGCTTGTTTTATGCCCACTCCGTCTAGCTGAAGCAACGGGCACAGCTCCTCTGGCGCTCCATATTCGAGTCGTAGAGCGAGAATTCTGGCTCGCAAGACGGTTTCCGGCGCGTTGAAGAGCAATAGGAACGCTTCCAGTGCGGACAAGAGCCGAAGCGCGTTTTGTCGGATGAGCCACGCATCGCTCCTTAGCACTTCGGCGACTTCTCCACGCTCAATATATGCGTCCAATATAGCGAGCACCTTTGACTTGTGTCCATGATAACTTGACTGCGTACGCTTTATCGCAGAGACCTCGTTCCGCCTCACCACGACATCGGCAAATTCCTCAGCTGAGGCGACAGCGTCAAGTAGCTCGTCATTGGTTGGCGACTCTCTCAACTGCGTAAACCCTCGAGCCGTGTTGAGGCGGAGGTAATACTTAGAGGCAAGCTTGCCTAGATCGGTTGGAAGCAGGAGATCTTCTGCCTCGACGGCAAATCCTTGTTCGATGAGAGCGTTCACCTGATCGTCCAACAGAACACTCGACTGCGGGTGTTGTACGTAAAAAAACGTTTCGCTAAACCACTGTTTGGCATCCGCACGGCTCTTGATCGTTCCCATGCTGATTTCCGCATTCAAGTGCTCACTTAATGTCTTGTGCAACTGCGAGCGTATCGGTGGACCCTCGCGCAACATCTCGACGAAGTCCGCCGCGCGGTCGCGTGGCGCGATAATCCACCCGAAACCGCGTTCGTCGTACTGGGGCCTGCCAGCGCGACCGAGCATTTGAAGGAGATCGAGTGAGCTTATCTCCTCATCGACAGCCTCGTTTGCGATGTCTCGAATGACGACGACTCGTGCAGGGAGGTTAACACCCCAAGCGAGCGTCGATGTGGAGACCAGTATTTTGATGTGTCCGGCTTTGAAAGCCTCCTCAACAAGGTCTCGGTCTTGTTTCACAAGGCCGGCGTGGTGAAAACCGATGCCATTACGCACAGCGTCGCCTAGGGATTTGCTCTTGATTCGCTCAGCCACTTGTGCCGACTCTTGAGTCGTGAGTGTCTCCCCCTTTGTCGCGAAGATTTCAACGAGCTTTGATGCCGCTTGAGTCGTGTCAGACCGGGTTGCTACAAAAATGAGTGCTTGACCACGAGGGATGTGAGGCTCGATCAGTGTGACGGCTTTATACAATCTAATGTACTTGTCTACGAACTTGTTCTTGCCAGGATTATATCCAAAAACGTCAGCTTTGAGAGGGACCGGGCGGTAAGAATCGTCAAAGGCAAAAGTGTGCTCTTCCGTAGCTCCTATCCACTTAGCGACCTCGCTGACGTTGGGCATCGTCGCGCTAAGCGCGACGATCCGGACTTTGTTGTCTTTGATGCGCTTCATTCGCGTGATTAATGCTTCAAGCACGCCTCCGCGCTCATCAGAATCAAGCAGATGGACCTCATCGATGATAATTACCGCGACGTCTCTCACGAACTTATGTGTCGTGTTGTGCTTTCTGCTGGAAGAATCCCATTTTTCCGGTGTTGATATGATGATATGAGCGCTGCGTGCTTTTGACGGTTCTAACTCGCGCTCGCCAGAAACCACGTAGACCTCGAATCCCATTGGTTTGAACAAGGTTTGCCACTCACCTTCCTTTTCGTTCGTGAGTGCGCGCAGCGGGGCGAGGTAGAGGATTTTGCCGCTTTGCGGTTTTGAGAGCTCGCGAACCATCGCAAGCTCGGCGAGCACGGTCTTTCCAGACGCAGTAGGCGCTGCAACTACAACGTCATCATCCGACCCTAGGAGGCTCGGGAGTACGTGCGATTGCATTTGATTGAAAAAAGAGAAGGGAAAGAGAGATGCAAACTCCCCGCTAATTGAATCTGCAACTGAGAGCATCCTCCAAGCCTACCCCGCAACAATAGGACTCTCGGCAGGCTGCTATTTTAAGCTATGTATTAGGGGGAAAAAGTAATATGCGTTATCAGCATTTGGAAATGATCGGAACGGTGCGGGACGATGGCGTTTGACATAAAAGGCGATAAGGTAGTGCTTTCAAAAAAATCCTTCGATCAGCAGGACTTCAGCTACTACGGTCGGCTGAAAGGAGACGCGCTCGAGCTGTCACTCGCGGAGGCTGCTTTTTTGATAGAACGAGAGCGACTCGATCTAGGGATCACGTTTAAAGGGTTTCTAACAGAGGCATCAAGCATTCAGCCTTACTTTGATCTCAAGTATGTCGCCTACAAAGACCTACGCGAACGGGGCTACTACGTACAGCCAAGCGTGACTGACTTCAGGCTGTATCCTCGTGGAGGGAGGCCGGGCGAGGCGGCGGCATCTGCCTACGTCTACGTGCTTTCAGAACGCATTTCCGTTCCCTTGGCGGATCTCGTAGAAAAGGTGAAACTCACCCAAAAAGTGAGGAAAAAGATGCTGCTCGCGGTCGTCGATGGAGAAAGTGATCTTACCTTCTACGAAGCTAAGAACGTGATCATGCGTGGCAAGATGCCACCTCTGGCGGCGGATCTTTCTCAAGCGGACGCCACCCTTCTCGACGATCGGGTGGTTATCTGGGATCAGCCACACGCCGTGCAGCTCTACCGCGCTGGCTTTTATGGAAAACTCGTGGACGAGAATATGCTTCAGCTCTCCCTTCTTGAGTGCGCGTACCTTATGCGGTTCGGGTTACCGGTTGAGGATGGCATTACCAATAAACGCTTTACCGCGCCACAATTCACTCGTAGAGCCAAGGCTATTGAACCGGAATTCGTCAAGAAGCTTGAAGTATACACGGATCTCCGCGATAGCGGGTTCGTTGTGAAAACCGGTTTTAAATTTGGCAGCCATTTTAGGGCATATGATGAAATCAGTGACGTCGACAGGATCCCGCATTCGAGGTACCTCGTGCACACCCTCCCTGAAGGCTACGTGGTAAGGCTGCCGGAAATGTCACGGGCGATTCGTCTCGCGCACGGCGTGCGTAAACGAATGATTTTTGCCTATAGCGGAAAAAAGGGCCTCGAATATCTCGACATTGGAAGGGCAAAACCGTGACTTACGTCTCTTCGGATTGCGCCCTGTCGAAATACGCAACGTCCGCCGACACGATACAGCCCTGTAAGGCCCCCGCGTAAGACACGGTGTCTTTATTACCGCTGATGACTATCAATAGCCGAGCTACATAGAGGGACGGGGCTAGAACACGATGCCAAGCGACGAGTTTATCGTAACACCGTGGGAAGTTGAAGGGCACGTTGACTACAGCAAGCTGATGGCTCTTTTTGGCACGCAGCCCATTAATGACGCTATCTTAGCGCGATTCAAGAAACTCGCCGGTTCAATCCCACTGATGTTGCGGCGGCAGGTCTTCTTTTCACATCGAGACCTCAACTGGATACTGGATCGTTACGAAGCGGGTGAGAAGTTCGTTCTCTACACCGGACGCGGGCCTTCGGGACATACGCATCTTGGCCATCTGATGCCGTGGATATTCACGAAGTACTTGCAAGACGCATTTGGCGCCGAGCTGTACTTCCAGATGACCGATGATGAAAAATTCCTCCAAAAGGATGAGCTCAATGCTAATGCGACGCGCAGTTTTTCATATGACAATGCCCTCGATCTGATCGCGCTCGGCTTTGATCCGAAAAAAACACGAATATTCCTCAACACAGAATACGCACGAACTCTCTACCCGATTGCGTTGGAAGTGGCGAAGCGCGTTACGTTCTCGGCAGCTCGCGCGGTCTTCGGGTTCGATGCCAGCACCAACATTGGGATGGTGTTTTTTACGAGCATGCAATCGGCGCCAGCATTCTTACCCACGATCTTCGCTGGACGGAACG
>JBAULJ010000186.1:0-12143 GCA_049578125.1 Halobacteriota archaeon | reverse complement strand
GTAATCGCACGACCGACTACCAAAATGTCCGCTCCCGACTTCAGAGCATCCTCAACGTTATCTTGTCGTATCCCCCCGGCCACAGCGACCAATTTTGCGTACTTCTTTACGTGAGAGATGTTTCCCCACGCGTGTGCAGTGTTTTCGGCGTCGATTGCCCGGTGGAGTTCTACGATATCTGGTTTGGTCTTGAGCGCCTTGAGCACGCTTTCAGGCTTTTCGACATTTAACATATCGATAATGACGTAGATGCCGGTCTTATTTGCCTCTTCTATAGCTTTATCAATCGTTGATGTAGGCGCAAGTCCAGACACCACAACTGCATCAGCTGCCTCGTCAGCGGCCAACCGTGCTTCTAGGTTGCCGGTATCGAGGGTCTTTAGGTCAGCTACGATAAAAGCGCTCGGTCGTGCTTTTCGCATTTCTCTGATTATTCCCAAACCATAGCGTTTGATAAGGGGCGTCCCCGCTTCAAGAATGATATGATCGCTAGTCGGAAGTTGATCTAGAACGTTCAATACAGCGCCTAACTCTGTCAAATCCAATGCAACTTGCAGGTACGGCGGATCCCACAGCCGAGTGACTTTAAACCCCATCACTGGGTGGAGCGACCGGTCTTTCTCGTAGAGAACCTTTTCCACCGATGGAAAGTCGTTCAATGCTCGTTTTAGGGCCAGTTTCGTAGCACCGTAGTTGTAGCGGTAGATCTTCTCATAGTCCCGCGCATCCGGGTGAACATAGACGGATACGACTAGTACATATTGCTCGCACACTTCCTTTGCGATGACTCCGTCTTCGACAGCGTCCGCGACTGCTTTGGCAACCGCAGCTTGAGCGGGACCGAAAACCCGCGCTGCCTGTTCTAAGTCTTGTATTGTTACCTTCGGCACGATCAGTGTTGCAGGCTTTGTCAGCAAATTTGGCCTTATTACGGCAAGAAGGGGAGTATGCCCCCGGGAGAGGTGCGATAATCCACTAGCAAATGCTTGCCCGACTGGGCCATTCTTGTCGCCTATGAGAAGGTCAACGTGGGCCAGTTCAGGATCGTTGCCAATTAAAGCTTCGCCTACGTGCAATTCGGATTCCTCAGCTTTTTTTAAACAGAGTTAGAAGAGGACATTTGGTCTATATAGCTTTCCTTTTGACGCTACGCCACGCACGTATGCAGAATCAAGCCCGCTTCGCTGTCAGATAGACCTGAAGCAGCTTTTTGCTCAGTGTATGGACATCGTGGTCTTGAACGGTTTTTCGCGCGTTCTCACCGAGCGCTTTCGCAACTGTCTGATTTTTCATGAGCTCTTTGATTGCGCTTTCAAATTCATCATTCGTTGTGAATTTGACGCAGTTCTGGCCATCGACGAAGTCGCTGTACACGGGTAGATCTCGTAAGATTAGAGGCAATCCGCAAGCAGCTGCTTCCAGAGCAGCAATCCCTTGATTCTCCTCGTAGCTAGGAAAAACAAAGACTTGTGCCGCACTAAGGGCTTGGCAAATGTTTTTCACTCTGCCGGTGAATAGTACATTTTTGGGGGCGCCCGCAACCACCTTTCTAGCAGCTCGCGGAAAGAATGGCCACGTTAAGATCCTCCCTGCCCACACAAACTGAAAACGCGGGAGCCTTTTTGCGACGGCCACGAAATCAACGATGCCTTTTCGCAAAAAAACTAACCCTACTGAGAGCACCAAGGGTCGGTCATCCAAAGCGTAGTCCGCTTTAAACTCCTTTGCGCGCTGCTCATTGCACACGTATAAGCTTGAATCAATACCGTTGCTGATAACCTCAATTCTCCCCTTGATTTTAAGCGTGTTTGTTAATACGTCCTTCGTGTGCGCAGAAGGTACGATGCAGACGTCTGCCAACCTGTAGTAGAGGTGCAGATACCCTTTTAAACAGACGCTGATCAAGTATGCTGCAAAATAGCTATTCGCGACGTCTTGTGGCGTTGTATGCGCGTGTAGTATCACCGTTTTGTGGAGTGCTTTGTGCAAGAGCACTAAAAAAAGAGCGATCGGCCCGAATGTGTGGGCGTGCAGCACGTCACAAATCTTGAATGCGTTTTTGTAGAAGTGCACTCCTTCGGACTCGAGCAGCCTCAACATTTTTTGCGTGTTCTTAATGCTGGTGAGAATACCACTTTCGCCGTAGGTTCCATAAATCAAGTTCACGCTCAACATGGTGTGCTGAAGTTGCGCCAATGGTTTAAGGTCCGTCTAAGCTATCATACTGTCGTTGAGGATATTGAGACTTCGCTTGATAGTCTCTAGTGGGAGCGTTAGCGCACTATCGCCAACGACTATGGAGAGAGCTTCCCCGCCGACAGTTCCGATCGAAGCGAACGGAACGTCCCGTGCGTCAAGTACGGTCAAGATAGAGTTTAGTTCTCTATGGTCGACGGTCATGATCGCTCTGCCGGATGTCTCGGAAAATAGTTCATTCTCTTCGGCTAGGCAGTGAGACAAGTCAACTTTCGCGCCGAAGCACGTGCACATGTATGCGAGCGCACTCAAAATACCTCCCCGCCCGATATCGTTGGCAGCAGAGATCTTCCCTGTTTCTACAGCCTCCACTAGCGCGTCGATCGTTGTCTTGATCCCCGCACGTGGTTTTGGAGTGTCGCCACCTATTCCAAGGAGTTCAGCGAACTCCGATCCTCCGTATTCCGGATACGTTTCGCCTACCATAACTATGGCGTCTCCTTCGTGGTTGAAAAACGCTGAGGGGACCTTAGATACGTCGTTGAGGATTCCTACCATTCCGATTGAAGGGGTAGGGATGATAGCCGTATGGAACTCTTCGCTCTCGTTGTAGAGCGAAACATTTCCACCGACGATGGGCGTGTCGAGGATCCGTGCAGCGTGAGAGAGTCCTGCTACCGCTCGTTCAAGCTGGTAGAAGACCTCCTCCTTTTCCGGGTTACCGAAGTTAAGACAATTAACGAACGCGACGGGCATTGCTCCTTTGACCGCTAAATTCATTGCATTTTCAAAAACAGTTGCCGCTGCTCCTTTAAATGGATCTGCGGCCACTTGTAGAGGATTGCAGCCGGAAGACAGTGCGATGCCTCCAGGTCCGTCGATCGAGAGAACCGCCGCTCCTTCGCCTGGTTTGACCGTAGTTCGCGTTTGGACCTCATGGTCGTATTGTCTATAAACCCACTCTTTCGACGCGACGTTCGGCGAGGAAAGCACGCGCAATGCCTTTTCTTGAAGCGTCACGTCATTGACCACAGGCTGTTCCCGCTGCGGCAATACTCCTAGGCACTCTGGCGTGCATAGTGGCGCCCCTTCAGTGAGCAGTTTGATCGGTATATCCGCGACTACGACTCCGCGGCACTCAACGATATACTTTGGTTCTTCGATCACTTCTCCGATCACGGCACCGTTCAAATCGTACTTGCGGGCGACGGCAAGCAGGTCGTCAACGTGTTCCGGCAAAACCTCGAGCACCATGCGTTCTTGTGACTCTGAAACCATTATCTCTCTCGGCGTCATTCCGGCCTCTCGCAAAGGAATGGCATCGAGCGTAATCCGCCCGCCAAACGTTGAACACATCTCAGCGGACGCTCCTGACAATCCAGCCGCGCCGAGATCGCGACACGCCAGAACGTAACCTTGGTTGACTGCTTCGAGCGTTGCATCGATGAGCAGTTTCTCCGTGTAAGGGTCGCCGATTTGGACCGAAGGCCGATCAGACGCTTCTGATTCTTCACTCAGATCGCGCGAAGCAAACGACGCTCCGCCCAGGCCGTCGCGGCCAGTTGAAGACCCGATGAGAACGATTTTGCTGCCTGGTTTTTTTACGCGTCCGGTAACAAGTTTCTCAGCTTGGCCAAGCCCGACGCAAACCACGTTAACGAGCGGATTTCCGTCGTAACTCGGATGAAAGAGGACCTCTCCGTTGACCACGGGTACGCCTATGCAGTTGCCGTAGTCGCTAATTCCTTGGACGACGTGCTCAAATAGGTACCGATTCTTCTCCTTTTCAAGACTTCCAAAGTAGAGGCAATCCATGAGAGCAATTGGCTGGGCGCCCATCGAAATTACATCGCGAACGATCCCGCCAACTCCGGTGGCAGCGCCGTCGTACGGATCGACGTACGACGGATGATTGTGACTCTCCATCGCTATCGCAAGGGTGAGTCCATCGCTTAACTTGATGATAGCTGCATCGTCACCAGGACCCACAATGACCACGTCCCCGTGGGTGGGCATTGTCTGTAAGAGTGGCTTGCTTGTTCGATAGGCGCAGTGCTCTGACCAGAGGTTTTCGAATATCGCACTTTCGACTTCATTCGGCGGGCGACCGAGTGCTTCAGTGATGATTCGAACGTCAGCGTCTTTCAGTACCATCTCTGCTCTCCTATGGCCTCTTCGTTAATTAAACCTTAGCAATACTTTTATGCGTTGAATAGAACTGCTTTTTTGTCGCGTCCGCGACTCAGCATGCAAGGGTGAGCAAACGGCGAGCATATATCTCGGTTGCAGCGGATGGCATTATAATCACTGGCGGGATGTCTTTTACGATTCACGTGATCACTACCTGGAACAATACGCGCGATTTTTCCGCTCTGTCGAAGTCAATTCGACGTTTTATCAATTTCCGAAGGAAGGTCAGCTAAAAAAATGGTACAACGCTACTCCTGACGACTTTGTGTTTTCTGTAAAGATGAACAGGCACATCACACACACGAGGCGGCTGCACGAAACACGCAGAGCCCTTGGTGACTTCTTCGAGATTTGCGAAGCACTGGGACACAAGCTGGGTCCGTTTCTCGTAGGGCTCTCTTCGAGCTTTAAAAAAGATCTGAAGCGTCTAGACGAGTTTCTTTCACTTCTCCCGAATCACCGCTTTGCCTTTGAGTTTCGCCACGACTCTTGGCTTAGCGACGATGTTCTTGACCGTCTGAGAGAGCAACGTAATCTGACTTTGGTGATGCTCGGTGCGCAATTTGACAACAACATCAAATGCTTTACGGATTTTGCTTATATCAGATGGCATGCGCGTGGCGGGAATCTTGACGTTTATTCTTCGGACGAAATAGACTACTGGGCGCGTCGAATCCGCGAGGTTGCACAGGAAGCGGACGTTTTCGGCTACTGGAACAACGATGCGCACGGCTATGCACCTAAGAACTGCATGGGTCTCGCTTACAGGCTGAACTTGCGATGACCACCGCCATCAAAAGTGACTATGAGTGCGGAATCAAAGTCTCACGTGCTTGCTGCGCGAGCTCAGCCCGAACAGGCAAGTCTCTCACCTACGGAGACTTCCTCTGCTGGGCGCTCAGCAAATAAGAGTCGGAAAACTCGAAAACGTAGCTGTCGGGTCTCTGGACAAGGGAGGCCCCCGACGCATTTAAGACGTCGGGAAGACGCGTCGGCGGGGAAAGACTACCCAAACAGGGCGCCTAGTCCTTCCATCCCCGTTTCTTCCTCCTCTTCTTTCTCCTTCTCCTTCCCTTTTTCCTCTTCGACTTTCGCTTCTTCCTTCTCTTCTTTAGCTGCGGGGGCGGCCGGTGCAGCTACTGCGGGCGCTCCGGTAAATACCGCTTTAGATATGGCGTCGTCAATATTGATGCCTTCGAGTGCTGCAATAAGTGCCTTTGCTCTCGCATCATTGACTGTCGCGCCTGCTGCATTGAGGACGTTCGTAACGCCCTCCTCAGTTACCCCTTTGCCTGTGGCGTGCAAAACTAATGCTGCATATACGTATTCCATTTCGCTATCACCTTTGCTATGTCGCTGATCTTAAAATTATTCAAATAACGCTCCTAAACCGGCCATACCCGATTCGGATTCCTTCGTCTCGTTCGTCTCTTCTTCCTCTTGTACTTTTTCCTCTTCCTGCGCTGGCGCATCCTTAACCAACTGAGGCGTAGTTGTAGCGGCACCTTTCAAGACGATGAGATCATCATCCAACGCGTCGTTCGGAAGTTCGTCAACAAGCACCATTGCAACGCTTTGTGCCCTTGAGAGCAGTATTTTCAGCACTTCGGGCTCAAAGACCTCAGCTTCCAAAGCGAGATTCATTGCTTCAAATGAGCCCTTCTGGAGCAACATCGTAACGGTTAGTGACGTCGGATATTCTGCGTTAATCGATAGATTAAGCGCGCTTGAGATAGCCGACACAAATTGGCCAAAGTACGCTTGCTCGTCGATGCGTAGATCCTCAGGCTTATAAATGACGTCGCCGTCGTATGCCGCTCGAAGGTATAGGCCAACTTCCATGGGATAGATCTCAAGGCGCTGAAGCACGTCAGCGAGCCGTGCGCTGATCGATTCATCCGCTTTCACGACCGTCTTTGTGTCACGTATCACGACTTTGCCTCTCTCGATGGCGGCGGGTATTCCAGCGTTTTGAAGATCGCCAACTATCGGCCCTGGCCTGAAGGGCGTTGGTCCTTTTTCGACGATTATGTTTCTCGGCGCTTTCTCGCCGGCTTTCGCTGGCGCGGGAGTTCTGCTGCTCTCGAGCAGTTTAAAAAGCTTAAACGGATTCAGATTGGTGAAGATGAGCGCCGTTGGGCCTTCGACATTTTCGAACAATTTTAGCGTCGCCTCTCCGGATTCATCGAACGCGCGGTGAATGAGCGTGTTCCGGGCCACCTGTATCTTAGCGACGTCCTTGAGTTCGGCCCGAATGCCTTGGAATTGGCGCGCGGGTATGCCGTGGATGCTGACCACTGCGATGACATCGTGCCCTTGGGCGTCGGCTTTAATACGATTGACTTCCTCGTCTTTCCAAACCGGTCGGTGCACGTTTTCAGCCACTGCCATTTACATCAACCTCACTGCGGGCCCCATCGTCGTCTTTACGTAGACTGAGGCGATGTTCTGTGTGCCGTTCTCAAGTTTCGACTCTATAGTATTGAGAAGTGCTTCGATGTTAGCGGCGATGTCTTCGGCACTCATGCTCAGATTTCCGACTAACGCGTGAAACGTTGGCTTGTCCTTTGTGCGCACCTTCACGGTCCGCTTAAGCCTGCTAATGATAGCGGTAGGATCGGCGCTTGATGGTATGGGGTCGGGCATCTTACCTTTAGGACCGAGAATTGGCCCAAAGCTCTTGCCTATAGAAGGCATCAATGGGGCTTCTGCAACAAAAAAGTCAATGTCTCTCGTCGTTGTTCTGATGAGTTTCTTGTCGCCACTCATCTTATCAATGTCTTCAGGAAAAATTATGAGGTCGGCCCCGCTGCTTTGCGACTTAATGGCGAGATCACCCTTAGCAAAAACGCCGATTTTCGTCGCCTTGCCGCGCCCGTTCGGCAGCACGATTGACTCTGTTATCCGATTCTTTGGCTGGCTTAAATCGACGTTCTTCAGATTAACAACCAGATCAACGCTTTCGGTGAACTTCCTCTTGGGCGCTGACTCAATCGCGTCATTGACCGTTTTTATAGTATTTTCGTTGACCATGCTCCCTCCGTAGTTACGTCGACCACGCTCGTGATCTCCTACGGTACATTCTCCAGATGGGGTAACTTTACTTCAATCTTTCGCCGGAGCGGAATCCTCGGCAAACAGATCTGCGTATTCACCGGCGTCTATAGCCTTCTGAACATCCCGTGCCGGTTTTTCATCGACAGTGACGCCCATCGACACACACGTGCCCAGGATCTCCTTGACCGTGTTTTTCAGCTCGTACGAAAGGGAGCTCGGCCGTTTCAACTTTGCAATCTTAATTGCTTGGGTGACGCTGATATTGCCCGCCGTGCCTTCGCCGGACGATCCTTTCTCTATCCCCGCCTCTATGAGCACAAGAGCCGATGCGGGAGGTATGCCTATTTCGAGCGTCACATTTTTTTTGTCGTCGACAATGACCTTGACCGGCACCTGCATGCCATTATATGACGCAGTTTTTTCGTTTATATCGTCAACGACCGCCTTGATGTTGATCCCGAGGGGCCCCAGGGCAGGTCCGATCGGCGGACCGGGACTTGCTTTGCCTCCAGGAACTAATACCTCGATTACGTCGACCATGTTATTCACGCTCCTCTTTGCTCAATACTCGCACGTGATCACCGCGCACCGTAATGGGGATCGGAACCATGGCTTCGAAAAGCTCTACCGTGATCTCTTCACGGCGTTCGTCAATTCGCTTCACGCGGGCTCTTTCTCCTTTGAATGGCCCTGCAATGAGCTCAATGATGTCTCCATTTTCGATGCCCGCTACCGCTGGTTTTGGTGTCAGGAAATGCTCGATCTCTGCGAACTTGGTGTTTCCCTTCACCACGCCGCGCGCGTGCGGTATACCTTGAATCGCCAGCTCTACCGTTTCAAAGGAGGTGGTCTCCACGAGCACGTACCCTTTGAGTTCTTTCGGGACGAGTATCGCGCGAATATCATAGTTCTCCTTTTTAGCAGCGAGTGCAAGCAAGTTAGCTACTGCGCGTTCTTGATTCGCCGTGGTCTTTATGGCGTAAATTGAAGATTCGAGCTCATCTTGCTCTTGACCAGACATTGTCCCTCTCCATTCGATAACGTGCTAACTCGCGACTGACTGAGCAGTCGCATTCCCCGTTTTGTTCGCCGCTGAGGCAACGGTACTGTTTGCCGTTGCGTTGCTCACCGGCTGAATGACGCTCTCTTCTCTGCTAGGCGTTGGACTTGCTGTCGCGTGCGTCGCGTTGGTGATGCCTAGGCTCTGCGGTGCTTGTACCATAGCCAGATATATCAGAAAACCAGCCACTCCGATTATTACGATTCCTAGTGCAGCAACCTTCGCTATCGTTGAAAACTCCTCTCGCGTTGGCCTTCTTGTCAACGTCAAGATCCTTCGATACTCACCAAGTTTACGCTCGATAGCCTTTCGAGAGAAACGCCCCTCTGTTAGGGCCTCTTGTGGCTTCGAAAGCTTCGACGCGGCGCCCTCCCGTTTTTTGTCTTCCTTGGAGGGTTCTCGTTGCTTTTTGGAC
Source organism: Halobacteriota archaeon (assembly GCA_049578125.1). GTDB lineage: Archaea > Halobacteriota > Bog-38 > Methanoflorentales > Methanoflorentaceae > Methanoflorens. The sequence goes on along the minus strand of JBAULJ010000186.1, from coordinate 3,225 downwards.
TTGGGCGAAGGAGTCCCCTGTTTTTTAGCCATCGTACATTCACCAAATTATAGTGCGGCAAAAACGCGCAAAGTGAATATCGGCGCCCGGGGCGGCGCTCTATACCACTTTGCGTCTCGATAGTATAAATTGTTTTGTGGAGGATTTCCCACTTAAGTTCTTATTTCACGACATCTATGCCGTATCGTTGAGCCCCAGTTTTTATCTTGAGGGCTTCGCTCTTGCCATAGATCTGGGGCGACTTCACGCCGGTGACAATGAGCAACGTCCGCACCATGTGGTCAAGCTCGGGGTCGATCTGTGCACCCCAAATGATGCGCGCGTCGGGATCGATACGCTCATAAACTTCCTGCACAACGCCTTCCGCTTCAGTCACGGTCATGTCCGTGCCCCCGATGACGTTGACTATGGCAGCCGTAGCTCCTGAGATGTCGACGTCCAGAAGCGGACTTCTCAGCGCTTTCTTCACCGAGTCAACGGCTTTGTCTTCGGCATCCGACTCGCCAAGCCCGATCATTGCCACGCCACCCCTCTGCATGACGGTCCTAACGTCAGCAAAGTCGAGGTTGATGAGTCCGGGTTTGGTAATGAGCTCGGTGATACCCTTAACGGCCCGCATTAATACTTCATCAGACACCTTGAACGCCGCTTGCAGCGGCAATCGAGGCACGACTTCTAACAGTCGGTCGTTTGGCACGACGATAACCGTATCTGCCATATCACGCAGCCGCTCGAGCCCCGCTTCGGCATTGGCCCGTCGTACCATGCCCTCTACGCCGAACGGGAGCGTCACAACAGCGATCGTGAGAGCGCCGGCATCGCGCGCCGCTTCTGCGACGACAGGCGCGGCGCCGGTGCCCGTGCCCCCGCCTAACCCGGCCGTAATAAACACCATGTCAGCCCCGGCAACGCTTGCGCGTAACTCCTCTTGGCTTTCGAGTGCGGCTTCTTCGCCTATCTGGGGTAGTGAACCAGCGCCGAGTCCGCGCGTTCGTTCTCTGCCTATCAGGATCTTCCGGTCCGCTTTCGTGCTCCTAAGGTGCTGAGCGTCCGTATTGAGCGCAATCAGTTCGGCTCCTTCGATTCCCTCTTCCGTCATCCGCATTATGGTATTGGATCCAGCGCCGCCACATCCGACAACGATAATGTTGGTTTGTAGCGTTTTGAGCACTTCCTCGAGCTCTTGGTCAGCGGTATAGGACCGTTGCGGTGATTCGCTTTTTTCGGCGCTTGCGCCCCGTGCAAGCGCGTCTTCAATTATGGACTTCATGTCGTATCCTCCACTTCATGGTCTGCAAAACGTGTTAATGTTGACCGAGTTCGTCAGCATTAGCGATATCAAATGCCTTTCTAACCTTCGTAAATACATCCTCGGGTTTAATTACCTTGCTATTTATTCTGATCGGCTCTCCACGCGCCAGCTTCGCAAATAGTGGTCCATCAGCCACGCCAAGCGATCGTGCCAATCGTGCGTTAAATTTGCGTTCGGATATATATAGTTTTGATTTTGGCTGGGAATACTCAACCTCGTATCGCTGCTTCAGTATGTCCGCGCATCCTAAAAGCAACGCGCCCTCTACATCCTGTGCGTCAAGTTCTGCTGGAACAAAGATAGCGGGAATGCTTCCATCTTTACGTTCAAGGTATACTATTTTTTCGATTTCAATCAGTTGCCTGAAGGCGTCATCATCGACAGCGCGCGCCCGTTTGATTATCGCCGGGTTTAGCTCGAGCCGTTTTAATTCAAAGCGGCTTATAGACGAAGTTCGAGCGTTAAGCGCGTTTCGCAACGGCGCGCTTACGTGTATTCGCGCTCCCTCTGAAGACACGCCGTATACCCTCAACACGCGCTTTAACCGGAGGTACAGTTCCCACGACACGTCTCCACGTCCCTCGATGTCACCCTTTCTAAGCACCTCGTAACCGAGGTCGTGCACTGTGGACAACATACGATCCCGACTGGCCCCCATCTGTTTTCGGTCAAAGTACGCGAATTGGGCCCGCGATTTCTCAAATGCCTCTTTGACCGTCTCTTGCGCCAACCGTTCAAGTTGATACGTCGCAAAAATATGCCCGAAACAAATGTCGCTGCCCAGAAGAACGTCGGTGTGACGCACGGCGTAGTGCGGCCCACCGAACCCAACCGCTGTCGCGCACGAAAGGTCCAGCGATGGCAAGTCAAGTGCGAGAAGGGCCTGCGCGACGGTATCGCCGAGCGCTTCATCAGTCCACTCGGCTTTCGAACTGCCGATCTCCACGAAGAGTGACGGTGTGTCAATGGCGCACGGACCGTGGTGCGTTACCTCGACGAGGACCTCGATGCTCGACAATCGTTTCAGCGTTTCCACTACGAGTTTCAATGCACGAGGAGCCGCGCGCGCTAACGTGGGGGTCGACCCTGCGTGCTCAGATCCAGCGATGTGACCCGTAAAGTGCGCGGTGAATACAGGCCCTTTCCGTTTCTCGCTTTGGTGCCGAGATGCAAATATGAGTAGGTCCGCATTGAGGTCTCGGTCTAGCGCTTCTTGTTCAATAAGCCTACCTTTAGTCACCAGGAGCTGAAAGTTTCCAAACGTCCATTGGGCAGGCCCGTCCGAGCATCGCGCCCAGAGCACACGTTTCAGGAGATGTCGCGCTACGTTTTGCGAGGCGTCGTCGATTTCTGAACAGATAATCGCAGCACGCATGCACCGCCATGATCGTGGGCGCACGCCATAAAGTTTTGGTAATCGCGGGGGTTCGTGCGTTTTCGCACGAGTCGCTCTCCTGAGGTCAAGTGAAGACGCCCAAGATACAGCGATGAAGCGTGTGGAAGCCATGTACGACGTAATCGCACAAAGTCAATGCTCGCCGACCATGCGAGAGGGTCGCCGCCTTAAGCGTATAGTCGGATCACCAGTTAAAAACAGCAGGGTTTCGAGGCAACTCGATGCAGCGCGTCCACGTGACCCACCGGTTTATTCACAGCTTATGCGATGAATATGAGAGTTTTTTCCGTGGCAGGCCCTTCATCAATGACCTGCAGGCTGTGTTCATCGACGATTCGTCGGGCCGTTTTTTTGAGTTCTTCGGCATTGGGGATGTCAATCTGGATCACGTATCCCTGAAATTCGTCTTTTCTTGCTTCATACAGTCGTGGAAATTCGCCTGTTTCGTCATACCTTGCGTCGGTCTCTGGCCGCAAGCTCACCATCCGTTGACGCACGACATTAAGCTGCGTATCGG
>JBAULJ010000185.1:0-2202 GCA_049578125.1 Halobacteriota archaeon | reverse complement strand
CGGTAGATCCGCGGTTTAGAGGTCCAATCAAAGGCAGACTAAAATGCCTGTTTACAACATCCCTGCTCGTAAATCTGCTTGTCATCGTGCCTTTTTATGCCAAGCCGTTCTTTCCAGGAGCAGAGGTGTTCATAAACGCGGCGATAATACTCATCATCCTCAAGTTGCTCACGTACTCTAGTGTGTTCAACTTCGTCATCGATGTCCTGAAAGCGAAAAAAAACGAGCTCGTTACTGCGCTGGCAATCGACGTAATCTTGCTGATAACGTTCTCAAGTTTCATGTTCATTATTATGCATGCCTCAGACCCAAGCGGTTTTTCCAGCATTCCAGCTGCCGGGTGGTGGGCCGCTCAGACCTTAACCAGTCTTGGCTACGGCGATTTGGTACCTACGACGGCGCTTGGTCAACTCCTAGCGGTTTTTGCGATGTTCTTAGGCATCGCCACTTTTGCTATACCGATTGCGATTATTGGGGCCGGATTCACCGAGGCGTTTGAAGCACGACGGAACGGGCAACGGCAAGCCATCGACCCGTGTAAGTTGTTGAGCAATTTGGCTGATCTTAAGGAGCAGGAAGTAATCAGCGAGGAAGAGTTTGCAGCCAAGAAGGAAGAGATTCTAGCGCGACTCTGATCCGCGTAGGGGGGCTCAGCTTTTCGGTGCGTTGACCGTGCGTTCTAGAGCTTTCTCGCGGTTCTGCTCGGGACCGGCATAGCAACTAGCAAAGCCAGAACACAAACTATCATCGCGCTGTCCGAGAAAATGGTTGCAGCCGTCAGAGTTCGCCCTGTCGCTCGCAGACTAGCTCGAGCTGAAAGCTGCGCGTGTCGCACGTTTCTTCTACGGCGCCCTTTCTCGAGATTCGCTAGCTTGATTTTCTCAATCCGATTCACTGGCGAAACCGAGCGAGACCCATACGTTTTTCCCCTGCAGAGATATGCTTAGTGAGGAGAGGATAGATGGAAATTATCTTCGCGATGGACATTCGAGGCGGGGTCGTCGTAAAGGGCTACAAAGGCGACCGAGAGCGATACGAACCTATTGAACGCCATAGCAAGATCTGCACGACGTCAGATCCGTTGAACGTGATTGATGCTATCAAGCCGAGGAGGACGTACATAGCGGATCTGGACAGGATCCTCGGCGTGGGCAGCAATTCACTTATTATCAAACGCCTTGGCACACGCACAAAAACGCTCATTGACATCGGGATTCGGCGGCTAGATGATGTTCGAGAGGCTGAGCGAATTGGCGATACTGCCATTATCGGCACCGAAACGGGAAGCCTCGATGTGATTCGAGCAGCGCAGTCGATGAGGGTCGCAGTAAGCATAGACGTGAAGGACGGAAGCGCGACGTCCCCCGATCCCGCACTTTCTGGAGACCCCCTTCAGGTTGTCGAAAGGATGAATCTCTACAAGATACGCGCACTTCTCGTGCTGAATATGAACTTGGTAGGAACGAAGCAGGGCGTTGACTTTGATTTTATCGAGAGAGTCATCGATGTCTCAGGGCATCCAATTGTCGTCGCCGGCGGAATAAAGAACAGTGAAGAGTTGGACAAGCTTGAAGACCTCGGGGCTGCAGGCGTCGTTCTGTCGACGGCAATTCACGAAGAGATAATTCCGATCGATCTCGTGCGATAGAGAACGGGGGCTCTTAGAAAGACGGATCCGGCTGGTAGCCTTGTTCTTCCCGGAACCGTGCTAAAGAATTGGGAGGTACCGTTGGAGCTCGTACTCCGAAACCTGTATCCGATAATCGTTCCACTCTCTCTTTTTGAGTTGAATGAAGCGATCAAATACGTGATTGCCGAGTGCGCGGCGCACGAGCTCAGAGTTCTCAGTCTCCTTAATGGCAAGTCCCAAGTTCTCGGGCAGTGAGCCAATTCCGTGTGCCTCAAGCTGCTGCGACGTCATTTTGAAGATGTCCTTCTCAATCGGATCAGGCAGGTCGTAGCCCTTTTCGATTCCGTCCAACCCGCTTGCCAGCATTACGGCGAAGGTTAGATATGGATTACAGGCCGGATCCGGACAGCGCAGTTCCGCTCTCGTTGCGAGCTCGTTCCCGGGCTTGTACATCGGAACTCGTATGAGTGCCGATCTGTTTCGCCGTGCCCACGAAATGTAAACAGGCGCTTCATAGCCGGGAACCAGCCGCTTGTAGGAATTGACCCACTGGCTGAGAACAGAACAGAGTT
>JBAULJ010000184.1:0-6742 GCA_049578125.1 Halobacteriota archaeon | reverse complement strand
CATCTGACTGGAGTTCCTTGGTGCCCTCTTCAATGTTCCATGTCCAAGACATTGAGTAAGATTGCACAGAAGGAAACGCTTTGACGTCGATGTTTGGAGTCTTTACATAATAGTCGAAAGTAAAGTTTGTAAATCCTGGATAAACAATCACGACATCTCCACTTTGCGCATTATCAACCACAAATTGAAACGCGTCCTGTGCTTGTCCACGTCGGGTGGCGGCTTGGCTATAGTAACCCTGTAAACTTGCCGCAGATAAGATGACAATGACTGCGATTACAGCGATCTTAGCAGAGCGCCAATTGATATTTCTAATCCCGCTCGCTGCGAGCAAGTACAACGCCACTGAAGCTGCGATTGTGTATTTTATCACGTAAATTGGCGTTGTAAGATGAGATATAACGAACGGCACTACAATGGGCGTTAGCAGCAACACGACAAGAAGCGTCACACTTGTTATGTTAGTAACCTGCACATTCCACGAGTAGTCTCTGAGGGCTTTCAAGGGGGATTTCCAATCCATAGAACCTGTTGTTTTTGTGTATCTGAACAAAGCGAGGACAGATAACACAAGAAAGATGAAGAGTATATGCATCCCGCCACATAACTGGTTGAATGTGGTGATGAGATCGCCTAACGTAGGAACTGCCAACCAAAACCCCCTCTCTGCAGTCGATAAATGACTCGTTAACTCAGGAAGCCACAAGGCAAACAGTCCAATGGCGATCACCTGCAACACGATCCACTGCTTAAGCCGTAACGTCTTTTCTCCCAAAAGAAGTAACAGGGCAACTAGATAGATGTCCTGGGCAAGAATTACAAAGAACCCATAAATATGGGTATAGAGCAGTAGCGTGGTGACCAGGACATACCCAGCTGCAATCGCAAGACCGCTCTTGCGCAAGAGTTGTAAGAAGAAGTACATCGAAAGGAGGGCGAGCAGGAGCATTAAGGAATACATTCGTACTTCCTGCGACTGCTGGATGTTGAACTGCGAAAGCGCGAGAATGAGCGCGCCTAGCAATCCCACCTCGTCGTCGAAGAGTTGGCGGCCTACGACGAACGTCATCGGTATCGCGAGAACCCCGAATACAACCGATAAGAATCTTACAGCAAACTCAGAATCACCGAACAGCGCCACCCAGTAATGCAAAATAAAATGGTAAAGGGGAGGATTCATATCTAGCTGTGACGCTGCCGGCAGCAGTTGCGGCAAACTAAATTTAGAGATATATATCGTTATAGCCTCATCATTGTAGATATTAGCAGTTCCCAACTGACAAACTCGCAGGAACAATCCGATGAGCACAATCCCCAACAAGAGCGCATAGCGCTTCGTGACCATCCGCCGCAAAAATACCATCCGATTATTATAACCTGAAGTTAATACTTATCCATTACGTTCTCGTTTCACTATTCAAATGAGACTCGAATACTGTTTAACGCTTGGGTACCTTTGTGCATCTCGCAGGCGTGATGTTCAAAAAAATGGCCTCATAAGGCTATCCCAGTAAACCAATGCCGGTAGAAGAGTACCACGCAGCAGTGGAACAGATCGCGGGATCTTGCATCTGCCAAGCTCTTTCGAGTTTGATGCACCCCCGAGATGTCCTAAATGCAAATCGGCTGAACTAGGTGACGCTAATCCGTACCTTTTCTATGATTGATGTCTGATTTTAAGCACAGAAAGACTCATCCCGCAAAAGTGGTTCGTTACGATGAGCGCGGAGATCGACGCAAAAAAGTGACTTATCATATAAAAAACGTGTGGAAGAAAAATTGTCTTTACAGTGCTAGAAACATTGAGCAAGCCTCTTGATTCATTTTCCAGCTCGTGAGAGTTCTTCATTCATCTTCTTCATTATCTGCCCTGTCCCACGCATCCTCGCTAGAGGCTTTACAATTTCCTTATAAGCGAAAATTGCTCAACTATTTTTATTATTCAAAGCACGCACGTGCGACGCTTGGAAGCAACTAAGCAAGACGGACACAGGTAGCAGAAATCACAACCGTTATGCAGTTATGGCTCTCACTCCATCATATGCAACAGATCTGCACACACAAGATGGGAACTCACAGTTCAAAGCCTTCACACGCATATCCCGTTATCCGCTTACCCCGTGAATTCAAAACGCTTGCCGGGCAGATCGCGCACGTATATCAAACGCAGAACGACGGTAAGCTCGCGGACTACGGCCTGCTATGATAGAATACGGGCAAAGACAGAAATCGAGATACAATGCCAGTGGAGAGTATAGGCGACTATGCAAGTCTCTTTTATCGTTCCGACTTATAACGAAAAAGAAAATATTGAGTCCCTAGTGACCCAGTTACTCGCTCTACCGACGAGAGTGCACATTATTGTGGTGGACGACAATTCTCCGGACGGCACCGGCGAGATCGCCGACCGGTTGGCGATGGAAAATGCCGTTCGAGTGAGCGTCATTCACCGTCCTGGCAAGCTGGGGCTGGGCACAGCTTACATCGCCGGCTTTAAAGACGCGCTGGCTGAAAGAGCTGATCTCGTCTGTTCGATGGATGCCGATTTTTCCCATAACCCACGCTATATTACCGATATCGTGGATAAAATCAACCAGGGGTACGATCTCGTCATCGGCTCGCGCTACGTGCGGGGTGGGGGGTCCACGCAGGCTCTGGACCGCAAGGTGTTCAGTTGGGGCGCGAATACGATCACGCGTGTGCTACTGGGGCTGCACGCCCACGATACGACGGCAGGTTTTCGTTGTTACCGCCGTCAGGCATTAGAGAGCCTGGATTTGGATAGTATCAAATCGAGCGGCTATTCTTTCTTGTTCGAAATGCTTTTCAGAGTTGAGCGACGTGGTTGGAAGGTTGGGGAGGTGCCTATCATTTTCCAAGACCGCCGCCTGGGGGCCTCCAAGATCTCCAGGAACGAGATCGTCAAGGCGCTGAGGACGCTGCTGCGATTGGCCCCGAGACGCCTGGCGAAAAAGTCGGTCTGATGGAGTACGCGCGTTGCAACCTCTGCGGAGCCGATAGCACCATCGTGCGGTATCCTTGCACGATTGAGGACCATTCCGCGGAAGGAAGCTGGCGGCTTATGCCTGCACATAATGGCTATAGTCGGCATCGTGCTATCGTCCAATGCCGGGGGCGTAGGCTGGTTTATGCTAATCCCCGCTTGAGCTCGTGCGACATCGTTGATACCTACGCGTGGTCGAGGATCCGCTTTACCTGGACGAACGCAGGGGGCGGGTGTTGACCTTTGAGCGCCATCTGAAGCTATTGGAGCACATTTCAGGGCTGCCGGATGGTCGCCCGCTGTAGGATATGGGGTGTTACACCGGCATATTCGTCGAGATCGCAGCCATGCACGGTTGGGGTGCTTGGGGTCTTGAGCCTTCCCACTGGGCAGTGGAGCAGGCGCGGGCGCGAGGGCTGCGTGTGGCGCAGGGGACGCTCGATACTGCCGATCTGCCAGAAGGTCGCTTTGACGTCGTGACGCTGTGGGACGTGATCGAACATCTGACCGATCCCCGCAGGGCGCTCAAGCAGGTGCATCACCTGCTCCGCAGTTCTGAGCCTGTCGAAGGGAAACCAGGTGGATTGATGGTGGCGCACACGATCGACGTCGAGAACCCCTTTGCGCGGCTGATAGACACCTGCTGGCCGTGCCTGATGGAGATGAACGTTTATTATTTCTCGCGACGCACCCTGGCGCGATTCTGTAGAGTTTGGCTTCGAGGTGATCAGCGACAAGCCCCAGGGGCGTTACCTGCGGCTGGGTTACTTGATGAGCAATGTGAGCGCGCTGCTGCCGCTCGTAGGGCATCCAGCTTAGTGGCTGATAAAAAGCTAGGGTTGCGCAGGGTCGCCGTGCCGATTGACCTGGGAGACTTGCTCACGGTGTATGCGCGGAAGGTGGGGACAGTTTTCACTCCTCACGTATCATTCCTCACAATTCCTCCCTGCACTTCCTACAGCACTGCCTGCTCTCGAAACTCGGCGTTGAATATGAAGTGTTCGCTCGACGCTGTCCACTTGCGACAACAGATAACGTCGAGAGCAGCGTCCAGCTCGGCCAGCACTTCGTCGAGCAAGAACACCGGCGACTCTTTATTTGTTCCTTCATCCACTCTAGCTCTGCCAGCTTGAGCGATAGCATTGTCGTTCGGTGCTGCCCTTGTGAGCCATAGTCGCCAGGTCAGCCTCGTGCCTTAGCAGGGCTGTCGGCGGCGAAGCGTATCTCGTCCTGATGTGGGCCGGTGAGTGTCGTTCCACGTGCGATTTCGTCCGGACGTTGCGCAACGAGAGTATTTCGGAAAGGCCGCGTCAGCTCGCCTGCGTCGATGTCTCAAGGAGGGCCTGCGTAGTGTATCCGCAGTCCAATCTGGTATTTGAGCTCCGGCGGCGCAGCGGGATCAAGTTGGGTTGGTACTCTAGCCGCACCCACTACGCCCCGGTCAGGCGTGAATGAAGTAAGCGCGTTGTGAGAGTGCAGCCACCAGAGCCAGCAAATGATGGAGTTTCTGTTCAACGACAGGGACTGGCAAACCCGTATAAGGGCAGGCCGTTTTGGTTCCGTTTGACAAGATGTCTCACCAGTTACGCTCCCGTGTGGTCAAGTTCTCTCTTCGACGCGAAGATCCAGAAAACGAGCAAGCCGGTTAGGACTGCGGAAACCAACGCTGAGGGCGTTCCAGTAAGGACTGCTGCCGGTATGTGGTAGCTCGCAAAGACGGCAACAATAGCCCCCCAGTACATCGGATAGAGCGGAAATGCAATGAGGATGAATATGCAGGCGGTGGTGCCTGCTTTGTTCTTGAAGTTGTCAAGAGTTAACAGCGCGGCCGGTACGAGGAACATCCACCATTGGGGGTGGGTGAACACCGCTATAAAGAACCAAGCAATTATAGTAAAGTTATAGAAGATGAAATATCTGTCATCCTGGAAGTATTTTTTGGGATTCCCCAAGACTCTTGCGGCCATATAGCATAATATGACAACATAGCCGAGTAGCCATATGGGCGCGCTTTTCAACGCGGCAGGCAAATGCGCTTGAAAAGCTTGAAAAACGAGAGATGGATGTTGTAGCAAATTGTTCGACGGTCCTTGAAGAATTATCGTGTTGAACCACCCAGGGTATGGCGCCCAGACTATGAACATTGCGACGAGGAATGTAGCCAAGCACAAAACCAACGTGACGAGTGACTTGCTTCTATCTATCTTTCGATCCCTGACCAGCGCAAGTGTGTATATCATATAGGCTGGCAGTAACAACCCCCCATACGTTTTGAACTGCATCGATACGCCTAGGGCTAAATACCCAAGCAGCAGACAGAAAAGTACTTTCTCCGTATGCAGGGCCCGCTGGACCAGTATAAGCGAGATGAATATGAATAGAGCGCAGACCACGTCGATCTGGCCCATAATGCCAACGGCTACGAACGTTATGGGGCCAAAGCATATGAGCGCGACCCACTTGTTGTGCAGCTCTTTATACGCTATCTCCGCGAGAAGAAATAGCGCTGTCAATATCGGTATCATGCCCCAGAACGGGAAGATGCCCAAGCTTGTTTGCCCGTATGAATAAAACGTGGAATTAGTTAGATCGGAATTAGCGGCCAGATCGTAATGAAAAAGGCTGGAGCCAAGTCTCAGCCACGTCCCTTGCAGTGCGTAGAAAGAGGGAGGATATCCTACACTTTGCCACGTCTTGCCAACCATGAAACGCGCTGGATCAAGTGCGAACGCCTTGGACACGTTGAGGGTTGTCCAATAGTCGCCGTGCTTAGGCAGAAATGCGATCAATACGTAGAGCGCACCGAGCAGCACCAGCAATAGTTTGACACGGTCGGTATTCGCAAAATGTCGGTAACTTCTCCTGAGTCGGTCTTTCATGACGTCTATTAGTCGCAGGACTAGCGTACGCGGTGATAATGACACGGTGTCTTCATTACTAGTTCACGCTTGCGGTTTCGTGCTGCACGTCAGCCGATACACGCGGCGACGTTAAGTCTCTCCAAAACGCGGCTAGCGCGTGCGAAAAACTTGGAGCGTTGTTCGAAGTGCGTCATAATTTCCGCTTTGTCGAGACCAACGGTGCAAGCAATTAGCAATAATCGTTAACGAGGCGTCCGACCGCTCTGTCATTCGCGCGGAGTTCGTGCAGGGTGGATATGGGAAAACCCATTCGCAACATCGTCGTCGGGCAACGACCGTGCGCCAGTCTTCAGGCGGGCTCCCAGGTCCACCACTGGTTCCCACCATAGTTCCAAAGCATGGCCACGGCGATGCCGATTACTTGCGATATCAGATAGTAGACGCCGAATAAGCTCGTTAGGAGCCACAAGATGACAAGGTTGAGCACAATCCCGACGAATCGCACAGCGTGATCCCTGTATAAAGCGGTAAGCATGTATCCGAGTCCTCGTGTCTGTCGATCTCTAAACGTCCACGATCTGTTCAAAAAGAAGTTCGAAAGCAGGCCCGCTTCTATGCCGAGGAGGCCTGACAGCAGGTAGAATACACCGATTTCTGTGAGCGCATATAAGACCGCCAAATTCAAAACAGCGCCGACCGCTCCTACAGCAGCGAACTTTAGAAAACGATGGAATTCACCTGATCGCCAGAAGAGGCTGGAGAGGTGACGGAGGTAATCGATCGAATTACTGATTCCCAGTTTGCTTACCCCGGCTTCTCGCTTATCAAACCTGTACCCGATCTCTGAAACCGTCGTGTAGTCTCCTTGGACGAGGAT
>JBAULJ010000183.1:0-2126 GCA_049578125.1 Halobacteriota archaeon | reverse complement strand
ATGAAATAGTTCGCAGCGGTTCTGCCGTAGCGCCGCATGTGCCGCACACTTCTGAGACTGTATATGCATCGTGCTCCGGACAATGCGGGCATTTCCTAAAGGTGACGTTAGCATATCCGAGTCTGATCGAAATACCACGCTTGACTTCTTCACTGTGCTGGTCTGTCCATATGCCTGAAAGAGCGGACACCAAGGTTGTCTTGCCGTGGTCGACGTGTCCTACCATTCCTATGTTTACGCAAGCTTCCAAGTTTGCTACCTCCGCGCGACAAGCGGCCGGATTCTTATTGATACTTCCAATCTACTCATTCTCCGCGTGCTCGTCCCGAAGCTGCTTAGCTAGATGTTTTCATATTCGCTCATCTTGAGCTCAAATCGTTTGCTGAAGCTGCTAACGGCCTCTTCAAGGTCATCTTGCGATAGATCCGTTCGTTCTTCAAATAACGCCTTCAGCACTGCTTCTCTCAATATCAGCCTGAGATCTGAGCCGGTGCATTTATCGGTCATATCTGCGAGTTTCTGAGTGTTAAACGTACCCGTAATACGGGCCAAAATCTTTTCAAATATCTCTTTTCTCATGACTGCGTCGGGAAGCGGAAAATTCACGATCTTGTCAAATCGCCTCCACGCAGCTGAATCAAGAAGCATTGGATGATTCGTCGCACCGATCAGAAGCACTCCGTCATCGACCAGGCTGATGTCGTCGATACTCTTGAGCAGCATGTTTACGGCTCTTTTTATCGCGCCGTGCTCATCAGCGAGACGAGTTTTTGCAACATAATCAAACTCATCGATGAACAGGATGCAGGGGCTCAATCGTTTCGCGAGAGTGAACACCTTGCCGATGTTCTTGGTTGTCTCTCCAAGATACTGCGACGTAATCATCGAGAGCCGGACCTCCAAGAACGGGAGCCCTAATTCTTTTGAAAGGGCTCGGGCAACAGAGGTCTTCCCTGTTCCAGGGGGCCCTACAAACAACAGCTTTCCGATCTCAAAGAGCTCTATCTCCTTCAGATAATCTCTATACTGTATTGCCTTGACTATCTTCTCGACTTCCTCTATTTGTTCCTGAGTGAGGACGAGCTTATTGAGACTTTCGCGAACATCCTCGGGCGCAGAGATTGCAACCAGCTTGAGCATATCTTCCGCTTCTTCGCCTTCACCTGCGATCTCATCTGTCAGGGAGTGTATCCATTCCCTGTCCATTTCCTTGGGCCAATTAACTTGACGTACTCGTTCGTAGTCGACATCAATTGAGTCGTGTCGGGAGTAATAGAAAGCCAAGGCTGGATTTCGCTTGATACGAGATAGAGAGTCTTGATTGGCAAACCACTTAGCAGCCAAGTCGAGCACGGTGAGGTTGATCCGAGCGCCAAACTCATCAAACGAGACAAATGGCAGCGTTTTTACAAGACTCCATCCGTGCGGGATCCCAAAGACTCTGTCAACGGCTTTTTCTGAAACGATGATGGGTCTATCTACCTTTCGCTCTTTGGAGTTCCAATAGTTTTTTCTGATTGGTGGGGGCAGGTCGTTTTCATCAAGATGATCGTTGCCATTGTAGATATTCGCAGTGAGCAACAGCTCAACGATATCAAGGACCTGACTTTCCGAATCTTCCATCAAGCACCGTTCCTATATAAACGAGGTTTATTGCGTGAAAAGCATATAAAGATTAGGTTGAAGACAGATGGCCGAAAAAACGCCCGAAAGCCGTATCAGATTCTAGTTATGACTTCACTTCCATCGGTCGTCACAATAAGAGTATCCTCAGCTTGCGAAACGAGTCCTCGGTCTTTTAACACAGGATACGCGTGGATTATGCCTGCCGTTTCCAATTGCTTTAAGCCCAGATCGACACGGCCTTTAAGCCACCTTCTTGCGAAGGGTAGTGACTTATAGGTCTCAATTTCTTTCAAAATAGCTCTGGCCTCAGACGATCGCACAGGCTTTGCCTTCACGAGGCTGAAGATTTCCGCTTTTCCTGTCTCATACACCCGACCATTGCCGTTAGAGGCAAAAGGTTCAATAGCTATGACCTGTCCTTCTTTGAGCTTCGTACCGCTTTGAGTTCGTCGGTTGTGGATCGCAGGTGGAGCGTGTTGTTTATAGCGCTCTAGGCCGTG
>JBAULJ010000182.1:0-5479 GCA_049578125.1 Halobacteriota archaeon | reverse complement strand
AGAGCGCGAAGAGTAGCCGCGCTTTTTTGTGATCTCGTCAAACCGACTCAAAAGACGCTCCGGCAGGGATATGCATGTGCGCACTAGTCCTTCGTCCATCAACCCACCTCATTACCTGTAATACTTCTGTCATCAATAGTAACACTCCAGGCGTGAAAAGTGTTTCTATCGTACAGCTTTGTTGAACGCTTTCACCCACCACGTTGCGCTCTGAACGCCACGCGTTTCTTCTAACCGCAGACTTCAATAACGCGATCTCCGGTTAAAAAAGCAAAGTGCTCTCCTAGAGATCGGACTCGAAAATGCACGGTGCGCACACAGTGCAGCGCGTGTTCGGTCGCTATGGTTCCTCTGGAAAGCTGCGCGGTAGCCGCGACAGTTACGGCGCGATAAATCAAGCGCGCAGACACAAATGCTGATTGCAGGCAGACTATCTTGCTCGATTTTTCCTGCCGAGCAGCATGAGCACAGCAATTGTGAGTCCTGCTACAGCAGACGCTACTTCGAATCCGGGAAGTTTTGTCCCACTGGCACTTTGATTACCAGAGGTAGAGGTAGAGGTAGAGGTCGCCGTGGAAGAAGGGGTGGGAGTCACGGCACTAGCAGGAATGATGTTTCCATAGCTCGCCACTGTCTGAACGAGCGGATACTTGTCGCCGTAAGCAGAGGGCGTATCACCGAGCCCGGTGCCGTTGGAGTCGGTTCCTTTGTAGTCAGAGTAGTAGTTACTCATATACCCCGTTCGCTCAACGCCATTGTAGGTATAGACCATTTTTTCCGGAGAATTCAAAATCGCGGCTGACGCGCCTATTACGGCGTTTGGCTGACTGATGAAGCTATTAAGGTAGATCCGGTTGCCTGTTGCACTGACGATCAGAATTCCGGAAGCCGGGAAGTCTTGTGCCACTGGTTGAGGTATTAGACTGTTCCTAGCAATTGTGTTAAAGGTAAGGGTGTTGTCATTGGATCCCGGGCCGAGACGAACGCCAACCCGATCGTTGTCGCTGATGGTGTTGTTAGAGATGATGTTTCGAGGTGAGTTGTATAGAGAGATTCCGAAGACGTGATTCGCACTCAGATTATTGTGCGTGACCGTATTAGAATCGCCGTGGTTCAAGAATATGCCGTCTCCGAGCGTATTACCACTCCCATTTTCACCAGTTGCGATGTTAGTGGATATGGTATTACTTGAAGCGTAGTCGCCATACACTCCGTAGCCATTGCCGGCAAGATAGCTGTCACTGATCTCATTTTCCGCGCTATGTGAGAGGTACACCGCTCGCACGTTATCCCTGGCGACAATGTTCGTCACTACACACTTCGACGTGTTTTGAAGCTGTACGCCTGACGCTCCGCCCGAGAGTGTCAAGCCGTCAATACGCACGCCGGAGCTCGTTAGCAGGAAGACGTCTTTGCTCGCATCGGCTGCGCGCACGGTGGGTCGCGCACTCGCGGCTGTGATCGTCAGCGGTTTGTTTACGACGACGTTCTCAGTGTACGTGCCGGGCGCGACGCGCACGGTATCGCCCGAGTTCGCTGCGTCGACTGCCTGCTGAATGGTTTTGAACTGCCCATTGGCACCTACGGTAAGGTCTGCCGCGCTCGCCGGGACTGCTATAGCAGCAAATAGAATTAGAGCGACAGCAGCAAACAACAGAGGATTAGAGACCAATTTCGAATGCTGCATGTCTAGACCGATTGGGCCAATTACAAGATACAAGGCTCACATTACTTCTGCAAACATGGATATAAAACTGATGCACAAAACTGTGTGGTTATTACCCGTTACAATAGGGGCGTGCTCTGTCGCGAACGCCGGGCAACAACAGCCATATATATGACGAATAGAAGACAAACGATTTCAAGGTGATGGCCTGCTTCCTCCCGTTACGTTAAGACACCTCAAAGCACTTACCGATTGCACAGGAATACTTCAGCACGCAAAATACGAAATTCCGAACCGTTTTGAAGGTTATTGCGTTGACGACAATGTCCGAGCGCTTCTCGTGACCGCCAAGCACTACGATTTGTCTAAAGACCAATCGAGTTTCGACTTGTTGAAGACCTACATGGCCTTCACTTTTCACGCACAAAACGACGACGGCACCATGCACAATTTCATGAGCTATCAAAGAGACTTTCTCGATTCGGTAAGCGCAGATGACGTGTTAGGAAGAACTCTCTGGGCCTGTGGGTACGTCTGCGGCAGTTTGGGTCTCCCCAGAGGCATCCGAGAAGTCGGCCGTGTCATATTTGAACAGGCAGCGAGGCACGCGACAAGCGACTTGTCTTTGCGAGGGATTGCTTACTCCCTTTTAGGGTTCTATTATTCAAGGGCCTCGATCCACAACGCACAAGAAAAGATCAAAGCGCTTTCAGCTGAAATCCTGCGCAACTACGAAAATGCGCGAGCTCCCGACTGGGAGTGGTTTGAAGATCTCATGTCATACTCAAACGCTCGATTGCCCCAGGCGATGCTCCTAGCCTACGATGCCGTTGGTGAGCCGCAACTACTTTCGTGCGGCGAAAGAACCCTGGGTTTTCTGTGGGACGAAGTACTTACCTCTAAAGGTGCGATAAACGTGATAGGAAACGACGGCTGGTACGTCCGCGGTCAACATAGGGCCATCGGCGATGAACAGGCGATTGATGTCGGAGCACTTGTCGAGGCGCTCTTAGACGCCTACAGAATCACCGGCAAGGTGCAGTACTACCAAAACGCGCGCACGTGCTTTAGCTGGTTCACTGGCAACAACCTACTGAACTCTCCCATCTATGACGAGGCCACAGGAGGTTGTTTTGATGGTTTGTCCCTCCAAGAAGGGGTAAATCAAAACCTCGGGGCTGAATCAACAATTGCTTACTTGTTATGCAGACTCGCATTTGAGGAAGTCGAAAAGCCCTATCGAGGCGGTTGAAAGTCCAAGATTGCAGCTGAACAAAACGAGAGGCCAAGACGGGCGTTTTGAGCGAATATCTGAGCGGTCAGAACAGCGGAAGATATAAGGCGTTTGTCGCCGCAGACGGTTTGAATCGATGGAGAGCCCCCCACCACAAAAGCCGGAAGAGCACGTCAAATCGGCTATGAAAGTCATCGCCGCGAACGTGCAGACTATAGCTGATGAGATGGACTATGCGGAAGTCAATTCGCTGGTCAGTGACATTTTAAGCGCGCATCAGAACAAAAAACGAGTTTTTGTCATGGGTGCCGGGAGATCGGGACTGGTCGTCAAGGGCTTCGCAATGCGATTGATGCATTTGGGGCTTAACGTTTACGTAGTCGGGGAGACAGTCACCCCCGCCGTCGAAACGGATGATCTTCTTATCGTAATATCAGGCTCTGGGGAGACTAAGTCTATCAACGAAATGAGTGCCCTCGCAAAGGCCAAAGGCACGCGACTTGCCTCAATAACGTCAAATAAAGACTCGACTCTTGGAACCATTTCCGATACCACCGTAATCGTCAAGGGACGTACCAAGGTAAGCGGGATGGACTTTATGGAGCGGCAGGTTATCGGCTCGCATATCTCTTTTGCTCCACTTGGAACAATGTTTGAAATTAGCACAATGATCTTTCTAGATGGCGTGATAGCCGCCCTCATGGAGATAACAAAAAAGAGTGAGGAGGATTTGAAGAGGAAGCATGCGACCCTCGAATGAAAGCGTTCCTTTTGTGAGCTTCATTTTAGAACGGGCCGCCACGGCCGACTACTGTTCCGACACGTGAAGCAAGATGTGCTGAAGTTCGGGCAAGATAAGCGCCTCCATCGCGAGCTTTACAGCGTTTGGAGAGCCCGGAAGACAAAAAATAGCTGTGTTTTCCATAATACCGCTAAAGGCTCTGGTGAGCATAGCTGATGACCCGACTTCTTCGTAGCTGATGAGCCTAAATAGCTCACCAAACCCCGGAATATCTTTTTGAATCATTTGTTGAACGGCCTCGATCGTTACATCGCGTGGCGCGAGTCCCGTCCCTCCTGTCGTAATGACCACATCAACGTCATTAATAAGGGCCTTTACGGCTTCAGTAATTGATCGTCCTTCATCCGAGATTAGGGCGTAAAGACGCAGCTTGTGGCCAGCATTTCCCAAGAGGTCAATAATGATTCGTCCAGATATGTCTTCAGCCTCTTCAGGCGTTTTAACGCTCCCGTATTTCATAAATCTGGAAGTGCTAATCGAGATTACGGCGGCCTCATAACTTTTGTTTGCACCGACCTTATGAAGGTTCCGTGCCCGTTTGCGTTGCATATGCGAGGATTGAATTGATTCTTATATAGTAGTTCTGACCCGAAAACGTGCGCCTTTCGAAAAAGGGGAGCACGCTTGACAAACGTAATAAGAAAAGTCGTCTAATCTCTAGTTCATGCGTATAATCGCGTTAGACGTCGGCAAAGGAACCCAAGATCTGCTCCTCTACGATACGAACGTAGTAATTGAGAATAGCGCAAAAATGGTGATGCCCTCGCAAACGGCAATAGTCGCCAAGAGGGTCAAAGCTGCCACGGCACGCGGCCGCAGTCTCTTCCTGCACGGAGAGACAATGGGAGGCGGGCCCAGCAGCGCCGCTATACGAGCGCACTTGAAAAGTGGCTATTCGGTATTCGCCACGCCGCTTGCTGCAAAGACGCTGAATGATGACCTCAACAAAGTCAGCTCGTGGGGGGTGCAGATCACAGATAGAAGCCCGCGAGAGGACTGCGTCCAAATAGAGATGAAAGATGTCGATGTGCACGCGTTAAGATCTGCACTTCAGCAATTCGACGTCAATTTGCCCACAGTTTGCGCGGTAGCGTGCCAAGATCACGGCGAGAGCTACGGCAGCAACAGGATTTTTCGCTTCCAACACCTCAAGGACTTGATCGAAAAAGGCGGCGAGCTGGCTAGTTTTACCTATTTCGATGGCAAGATTCCAGATTATCTGACGCGACTAAAGGCGGTATATCGGACATTAAAGAAAGAGAGGATGGAGAGAGTTCTCTTGATGGATACTGGTCCAGCTGCGATATTCGGCGCACTGTATGATGATGTTGTGGCGAAGCGCGCGTACGAACCACATATCGTTGTGAATATCGGAAACGGTCATACTCTCGCAGCGATGCTCTATGAAAAAAAGGTTGTTGGCATGTTTGAACATCATACCTCTATGCTAAACACAAATAAGCTTGACCATCTTCTTTCGCTCTTTATGGATGGAAATTTAACACAGGAATGGGTTTTTGAAGATGGCGGACACGGCTGCTACATAAATCAAGCTGGATTCTACGAGATAAATCGCGCCTACAGAGAGCGAGGATTTCACGTAACTGTGATAGGGCCTCTACGTGATATTATGAAAGGCTCCCGATTGAGTCCATATTTTGCGGTTCCGGGTGGCGATATGATGCTCGCTGGTTGTTTTGGATTGATAACGGGTTTCCAAGCTACTGAGTAGTTATAGCTCTATTTCGCAACAGTTTCGAATTACCCACACCCCTTG
>JBAULJ010000181.1:0-4513 GCA_049578125.1 Halobacteriota archaeon | reverse complement strand
GTCTGAATCTGACACAAAAATGCGGCCTTCTGCCTCGAGCCCCTGCCTGATATCGAAGGAGTTAACGATATCGCCATTATGTGCGATTGCAATGGTGCCGCCTCGATAGTTAACAAGTGCCGGTTGGCAGTTTTCTACGCGGCTAAGACCCGTCGTGGAATACCGCACGTGGCCGATGCCTCGAGATCCTTTCAAGTGTCCTAACCGGTGTTCGTCAAATACCTCGTGGACGAGACCCATTCCGCGCTCAATATGGATTGCCGAGTCGTGCGTCGCTATTCCCGCCGATTCTTGACCGCGATGCTGCAGCGCGTAAAGACCGTAATAAATGGGTAATGCGGCATCTTTGGAATCCAAGGCGATTGCGAACACACCGCACTTGTCTTTCATCGACCGTATCCCTATTCAAAAAAATAGCTAATACTTGTTAAGGTAGCTATACTTCCGAAGCCTCCTGGAGCGACCAAACCCACAATGGACGCAATTTCTTTTACTAAAGTGGTATGAGACAGCGCCACAGCGCCTGCACGTCACGTGCGAGCGTTTCTGCCTCTTGCCCATTGATGGCGTTCCCTTTGTCATTTGGTTGCCTCAAAGAGTGTCGCTTTACGTTAAGGTGATATATACACGACGTTGTCGCCGCGAACGACGATGGTTCCAAACTTCTTGATTGCCTCGCCGCCTTTGAGCTCTTCGGCCTTATCGAGAACGAGATTCAAATGAACGTCATATCCCTGAAGCTCCCCTCTGAAGTCTCTACCCCCTTTGAGCCTCACGATTACTGGCGTTTCCAGGGATTCGTTCAAGATATCAAGTGGCCTCTGACTCATTGCACACCCCTTACAAGTAATTCTTCCCTGATAACATACTTAAGTTTATCTTTGAACGTCGAGTAAGGTCTGCATGCGTGACAGCGAAAAAGCGGCATTTCCTGAAGACAGAAGTGGCGCGGCGCGTTGTAGCTGTGCTTAGCACGTACGAAACCAAGAACGCGCTCGAGGGCAAGCTCGAAGTGCTCGAAACGTCAGAGCGTACGCTTATACTTCTTAACGGGGTGCCAGTGGCCCTCTGCATAGACAAAACGCCCTTTTTCACTGTGCGAGGCGCGATAGAACTCAACCCGCGACGACACCTAGTAACTGTTGATATGGGGGCCGTGCAATTCATCCGCAATGGCGCTGATGTGATGAGTCCCGGCATCGTGGACGCCGACGAAAGCATAACACCTGGAGATTTCGTCGTCATTATCGACGAGAGACACAGCAAACCGCTCGGCGTCGGAACGGCGCTTATCACTGGCGCCGAGATGGTCCACGAAACGAAAGGCAAAGCCGTGCGGATCGTGCATCACGTGGGCGACAAGATTTGGCACGTGTCGCCTTAATCACGCGCCTGTAAAAAAAAAGCATTGCAACCCTCATCTAACAAAAGGAGCGAGTAATATATCAATAGTGGCAGCGTTTAGTACCGCTGCGAATCTACAATAACTGAAGCACGAAAACTATAAGATGCCGATCGCGTAATAGGATAAAGAGTCGATTGTAGGTGAGAGTTCCAAATGGCGCAAAAAAGTTTGATCGATAGAATTTTTGGGAGCCGTCCGCACGCAGAACCGGATGAATATCTGGAGCTGGACCTCGGAGAGTACGAAGAGGTATTTGAGGAGGAGCCTGCAGGAACGTATGTCAAGGTCGCGGAGTTAATCAACGTCAGCAATCTCACGCCGCTCAAAGACGAGGTTTACAGAGGCAACATCGTTATTATTGACATAGCTCACATAAAGCAGGACCGCGTCGCCCTCGATAGAATCGTCAAGGAACTACGACAAGTCGCAACGGACATTCACGGAGATATTGCCGGACTCGGAGACGATCAGATCATTGTGACCCCGATGTCGATTAAGATAGACCGCAAGAAGCTCGGGGCAAGCTCCTACTAATATAGCAGATCGCACGATACCCAGAACATTTTTTTGTCATGAAGCAGGAAGCAGCGATCGAGAGCACGTGCCCCCTATGTACGGACGTTCTCGCATTCAAGTTCAGCACGGACGAGATACCTTTTTTTGGCGAAATCATGCTTGTGAGCGCGAGTTGTACGTGTGGCTTCAAGTACGCCGACACGATATCGCTCAACGAGCGCGAAGCCGCTCGATATGAGATGGAATTTGATAGCGGCGACTTCGCTACGCGGGTGATCAGATCATCCTCAGGCACCGTGCAGATTCCAGAACTCGGCGTAACCATCGAACCAGGCTCGGCTTCAGAAGCATTTATTTCCAACGTCGAGGGCGTCCTCTGCAGAGTCGAAGAGATTGTCGCCATGGCTACGAAATGGTCGTCGAACGATCCCAGTAAATTCGAGCTGGGAAATCGGCTACTTGAAATGATCGACTCTGTACGAAGGGGCGAAGGGAAAATGACCCTCGTTATCGACGATCCATTTGGCAACAGTGCAATTATTTCGCCGCGAGCTCAGCGCCGAGCGCTCTCAGAAAGCGAAGCTTGCGTGCTCAAGACCGGGATATTGACTGTCGACCTTTCTGAGCAGGGCAGCTAAAAGGGCCGCCGCAAAGCGATTTCACTGCGACATTCGCAGACTGCGCTCTTTTTGGCTGATGGACTTAGGACGAAAAACCGCACTCAAGTAGCTTCATGATCAGCGTCACGGCAATTATCCACCGCTATTTGCTGCCTCAAGCTGTTCCTATGATTCTAGGCCAAGGGCCAGTCTTGCGTAGGCCCGAGTCTGCAACCTTCACACTGATAACACAAAACAAGTCACAGGCCCTGTCAGAGGAAATATGCTCGAGCAGAGGCTTGCCATAACTAAATATACAAGCGTTGTTTGAAGTAAGAACCACTGAGGCAAAATAATGAAACGAACCGTAGAGAATCTTGCAAAAGCCTACGCGGGCGAGAGTATGGCGCGAAATATGTATATATCCTTCTCTAAGATAGCAAAGAAGGAAGGCTTTGAACAGATCGCAGAGGCGTTACAGCTGACGGCCGACAATGAGCGTGAGCACGCAAGCTGGACTTCGAAACTAATCAACGCGCTCAACGCTGGCGCAGCGGAAAACTTTGATGAAATAAAAATAGAAGCCGCTGTTTCGACATCACTGGGCAACACCGCTGCGAATCTCAAAGCAGCGATCGCTGGCGAACACCACGAAGCGACGACGATGTATCCTGAATTCGCTGACGTTGCGGACAGTGAAGGATTGCCCGAAGTTGCCAAGAGGCTAAGGGCGATTGGCGTCGCCGAAGCTCACCACGAAGAGAAGAACAAGAAGATGCTCGCACAGGTAGAAGCAGGCACCGTTTTCAAGAAGGATCGGAAGGTCGAGTGGGTCTGCCGAGAATGCGGTTACGTGCACGTCGGCGAAGAACCTCCGGAGAGGTGTCCCGCCTGCGACCACGACCGAGCTTACTACCAGCTCAAGTGCGAAGAATACTAGTCGAGCCGAGAAAGATCTGGGCCGCTACTTGGGTTCTGCACGGCCACATCGCACGACACCTAGCTGTCCTGCAATTTGAAGCGTAAAAGCGCGGCGACGCCCCCAAGCTTCTCTAAGCGCTTCCCCGGTTCGAAATCGGTGCTAAAAACGACGACGTGGCCATTAGAACTATTCACTGCTGTCAGCAGTTTGTCGATGGCCGCTCCTTTTTCCCGCTCATTGCGCAGGGTATCATCTGCTATGAGTAGCGTGTCAATAGCGCCCCACTCGCGCGCTTTCGCAACCTCATTCATCCCATAGGCGGCTTTACCGCCAACGGCAATCTCTCCTAGCAGGGCTTCGATGAGCCGCGCCTCGCGCACGAGGTGGGCGTCCTTAATGAGCCTATCCACAGCACCACGTCGCAGCACCTCTTGAAATCCTGAAATACCAACTGAGGTCGTATTCTCAACGATTATCCGGTTAGGGAGGTCTTTGTTCTTCTGCGTTGCAAACCGAATGAAATCATCCTTTATAAAACCAGGGCCAGCGATGATATATTCTTCCGCACCTGTATGGGCCAACTGGTCATAGATCTGGACAAAAAAATCGATCTGTGAGCTTTCCTCAAGCTTGCCGGTGCTTTGCGTGATGCTCGCGACCTCCTCAACGCCGTATTGCCGTAGCACGCCAATGTGCGCTTCGCCTGACTCGATCGTGACAATTGCGATTTCAGGGCGCTTTGATTCCTCGATCGCCTTGGTGATGCGATCAAGCTGATCGCGCTTCCACTGCTTGATGATCGAGACATCGCGCAACGGTTCGACGCTGAACGTGTGATGTGACCCGACGTCCTGGCCTGACTCGATGGTCCCACTAACGCGTAGGCGGTTGGCAAACCGATGAAACTCTACGGATTCTACGCGAATCCCAAGCCTCATCGGTTTTCGCTCTGTCTTCTCCGGTCGCAATTTATCAGTTGCGCTTTCAACTTTGCGAAAGGTAAGCGCAAAAACGAGATCGCCCTTTTCAATGAGGTGTTTCAAATGCCAAAGATCGTCCACAGACTCCGGT
>JBAULJ010000180.1:0-3484 GCA_049578125.1 Halobacteriota archaeon | reverse complement strand
ACTCAATACGATCCGCCTTCTATTGGAAACACAGCCCAACAGCCCGCTTCGTTCGAAAGTCGATGCGTTAGCAAGGACGCTTCAGAGGGTAAAAAAAGAGATAGAGACGAAACAAGCATAGCAACCTGCCGTTACCTAACGGGATAGAAATCTTTAACGCGCGTGGTATCGTCCAGAAAAGGCGTAGAGGCTTCATACAGAATCGTGTCCGTGCTTGCGACGATGGTGTGTTTTTCGTAAGGTTTGATGTGGATCGTATCTCCCGCCTCGAAATACTCTCTCCGATCGTCAAATTCAATGTAACCAGTCCCTCGCACGATGAGCATGGTCTCGTCTTTGTTCTTGTGGTAGTGATAGGACGACTGGTACCCTTCGCGAATATACAGCTCTTTGAGCAGATACAGCTCAGTAATTATCTGTACTTTCTCATATCCCCATGGCTTCGCCGTTTTGTTGTGAAACTCTCTTAAAATCCGTAGTTTCCCGTCCTCTGTATAAAGAGTGTCCCAAAAGTTGAACTCTTCGTATACGTCAAGCTTCCCAAGATCGGCAAGTAAGGGAAATACGTCTTCTAATTCATCTCCAAGCACGAATTGCCCAAGGTCAAACCCTTTTCGCACACAGAAGATGCCTCCGTAAACCGTTGAGGACTCGCCATCGAATACAGCTCGAGAAACACGTTCAAAAGAGCTGCTCGATTCGGCGCGTATCGCTGCGTAGATCATGACTGGCGCCGCAGAATGGGTGAACTTTATCATCATCTTTTTTAAGTTTATGTCTGTGACGGTGCCGCAGTCAAGAACGACGACATCATCGTCCATCTTAGCGAGTACGAGCGCGATATCTTCGAACGTCCTAGCGGCCTGCTCGTAGCTGAGTTTAACGCCCTTGCGCTCATTTCCGAACGCTTCCGGCAACTGACGAGAAGGCGCACCGGTTAGAAGCACTGCTTCGCGCAGTCCGACCGTAGCGAGGTCAAGCAGTAGCTTGTCGACTACCGTAAACCCTTCTGTCAAAGCAATGAGCGCATTTGAGCTGCCGCCGTTTACGCTTTGCTTCTTTCCGTAACCATCACACAAGATTAGTGCTTTCATATACAACTCCAGTCAAGTGTTGGACAATGGTGTATATGGCTTTTTTTAACGGCTTCTAATCGTGCGGCGCACGGCGAGGCTCGTTGCGAGCTTACCGAAATGTTATTAAGGGATTGCCGAAATACGAGTGTGAACATTCAAATCGAGGCGCCAACGCTTATCTGTTTGCTATGGAGCAGTGGTAAATGAACATCGTTATGGTAACAAGCTGGTCGCCGCGGCACTGCGGCATAGCTACTTATAGCTCCGAGCTTGTCGGTGCGCTAAGGAAGAACGGACACCATGTGGATATTATTTGTCATACGGACGAGGAATATGGTGGACACCGCGAAGAAGGGGTCTACCCGGTAATCAATACTGACGACCCTGGGTGGGACGAAAACGTCTATAGCACTATACAGCAGATCAAGCCTGATGTGGTGCACATTCAGCATGAATATGGGCTCTATTTAACGCACGGAGACTACGGAGGCCGGATTCTCACGCTGCTTTTTCGACTCAAGCTGGAGAAGATCCCCTCCGCGATGACTTATCATTCGATCTACACGTCTCTAGATCTCCCTGAGGCCATCTTTACCGACGCTAGTTTGCGCTTGCTCGACTCTGCGATTGTCCACGCCGAAGTTCAGAAGCTGTTTCTTCCCTACAACCTCGACTGGATCCCCCACAACGTTCACGTCATATCACACGGCGCCAAAGAGGTCGTGCCGGATCCATTAGCAAAAGAGCGTTTCGGTTTGGTCGGCAAGAAGGTCGCACTGTGCATAGGCTGGTTTGAGCCGAACAAACGCTTCGAGGATGTCGTCGAAATTTGGCCAGAGGTCATGCGAGACGCGGGCGAGGAGGCAATACTCTTGATTGCCGGCGACGCTCGACCAGGCTCGGACACGGGAATTAAGTACAAAGAACAACTGCTGCGCGCAATTGAAGAATCCCCGGCGAAAGACCACATCAAAACGATACTCGGGGCGTTTGATCCTGATACGTACGACAGCATAGTTTCTGCGTCAGACTTCGTCGTGCTCCCGTACAAGCACGCGTCCCAAAGCGGGAACCTTGCGCACTCTTTTGCTCTTAATAAGCCGGCCATTGTCTCATCGCTTGAAGGTTTAAAGGCAGAAATCGAAGCCAGCGGAGCCGGAATCGCAGTCCCTGTGGATGATCTTAAGGAATTAAGAAAAGCCATTACAATACTGCTAACAAGCGATTTAATGCTCGAAACCTACAGCGAGCACGCGCGAGGCTACGTTACAAACTACATTGTTTGGAAAAATGTAGCTCGGAAGCACACGCTCGTTTACGAGAACACCATTGATCGCGTGACATACGGCACTAAGATGCGCATGGACCAGACCATTTGAACTGATCCTCGGGTTGCGCGCTCGGAGAAGCGCCGCAAGCCCGACATGGGAGCCGCGAGGAGGCGAGAGAATTGGTCAGTGTACGAGAGTACATCTCTGCCCCTGTTATTCTTTTGGAATCAGACGCGACCGTAGCGGACGCTCTAGCCCTCATAGTGAAAAGCGGTCACCAAGGGTTTCCCGTCGTCACCGACGGCAGAATCGTCGGCGTCGTTACTAGTGCCGATCTTATTCTCGCACAGCGACACCAAAAAATCGCCACACGTATGACGACTAACCCGGTCACCGCGAAACCTGATGATGATATCGTTAGCATCGCAGGCGTGATGGCTTACAATCATATCCATCACGTCCCCATCGTTGACGGCGAGCACGTTATGGGCATCGTAACCGCAACCGACATGCTCCGCGCAATTATCGAGAATGTCATTTCTGAGAACGTTGAGCGTATTTTCACGTTTTTTCAAACGCTCCACCCAAGCGTCACAATCAGACATGCGCGTGTCGGAGTCGCATCCCTCATTCCTACTCAAAAGTTCTTAGATCCAGCAGAGCTCCGACTGCGGGAACAGCAGTTTAAACGTGGGGTAGTATATCCCATCGTGGTAGCGAAGAAGGGCACCTTTTACCATATCATCGACGGGCATCACCGGGCCTATCTTGCTTACAAACGTGGCATGGAAGAGATTCCCGCTTTTTTCATAGAAGGGGAGCTCGGCATCGTCAAATCATCTGAAAAGCTCGGCGTAAAATCCCTAGACGATATGGTCCTGATGTCTGAAGACTGAGCTACCCGAAGTACTCTTTCAAGTCGGACGCGACTTTTTCCGGCATAGACTCAACGATTACCTCTTCGTGAAGTCTTTCCATGAAACCCGCGTCGTTATTGTAATAGCTCTGCGGGTATGGCCGTGCGATGATCCTCACGACGAGTCTGAAGCTCTCGTCCCTCCTTGAAGCCGAGAACGTGCTCAGATTAAAACTGTGAACCCCATACAAAGAATAGGCGGTAAAAACCCGTTTAAGTCC
>JBAULJ010000179.1:0-3191 GCA_049578125.1 Halobacteriota archaeon | reverse complement strand
GTCTTGAGTAACGTATTGCATTCGCCTATTGCAAGATTCAGCGTGTGGCGAGGAACACTTAGCTAACAGAACAGCAAGCGGAGGTTTGAAAAGCAATGAAGAAGTCGCTAACGACTTGCAGCATTCTTTCGTTGTTTATTTTTTCGGCTGTAATAGCGCCGACAACAGCAGCCCCTATTGCGTCCAAACCGACCGTGTTAACTCATCCGATTGAATATCACATTGGCTGTGGCCAAGCGATGATATGGGACGGCTCTCTTGAGTACTTCAAAGCACACGGGTTCTCCACGGTTCATCTTGTCGTTCGTGATCAGAAGACGTACGAGGACGAGCTCGCAAAGATCAAATCACTCGGCATGAAGGGGATTATTGACATCGAAATCCCCATTTGGGACGGGGGCAGGAAGAAGAGCGTTCCAATCGAAAGCTTTGCTTCGTACTTTCAATCCCTCAAAGCTGCAGGGTGGGAATATGTAGCTTCCGAAGGGGGTCGTGAAGGTGACGTCAGTTATCTAATGCGATACTTCAAGGGCTACGTTAACTACAACTGCGACCAGTGCGGCTTATGGAAGAATATGCACGTACAGTCAGGCACGGTGGAGAACAGCTGGGAGAGCTTTTATCCGCGGGAGTGGCAGTACATCCAGCAGGGAGCAAAGGAATCGGCCGCACTAGGTAAGAAGAACGGAATCCTTGCTGGCGTATGGGGCGGGTCGACTAATCCTATTCGCCAAAACTCCCTGACCGGCGGGTCACCGAGCTATAAGGAGATGCTTGACTGGTCATACGCGAACGGGATCGGGTTCACCCATTTCCACGTATGGTGCAGCATAAATTCCAATGGACTAGCTTCATACAAACAGTTGGGATTTGAGCAGATCGTCACCGAGCTGCAAAAAACTTATCCTGCCACAACAACAGCATCATCTGCAGCATCTGCATCGAAGGTAGCAACGCCAACGCCTAAAGCGACGGTAACGGTAAAGGCAACGCCACCGCCAACAGCTACGGCAACGGTAAAAGCTACCACAACGCCTAAAGTTACGGTAACGGTAAAACAAGCGGCGCCAACAGCTATGGCAACGCTAAAAGCTACGGCAACTCCACAACTGGCAAAAACAGCTCCCGTCGCAACCAAAGCTATTTCGACGCCCATTTTAGTGACAGCATCTAAGCAAGCATCTGCTACGACAAGTGCCTCAGATGTGCTAGAGAACGACTCGGTTCTAGGGATGTCTGTTCCAGCTGCTCAAACTAACAGCATCGCGAGCTTACCGCCGCAGCCCATACTCGAGTTCTCGTTGTTAGGAATTGGTGTACCGGCAGTGATTGCGGGGGCCATTTACATGCTTATGAGAAGAAGGTAAAATAGGGCGACCTGGCAACCTCTTGACGCTAAGCCGACATTCCGGGGCATAATCGCGTTGTCCGACTGTCGCAGTCTTTATGATTTTTGTTTGCGCTTTGACGATCGGGCGCGTGTAATTCGTGATTGAGAAGAGATAATGGTTCCATCATTGTTCAAACCAAACGTAGCGAAACGAGCTGCGAAGGGAGACATTGCTGGACTCATAAGAGCCCTACACTACAAACGCGATCAGCGCGTGCGTGCAGCTGCTGCGAGGGCGTTAGGTATAGCCAGGGCACCACAAGCAGTGCCAGCACTTATAAAAGCGCTTAGGGATGAATACCAGTTTGTCCGCGTCGAAGCGGCAGAAGCGCTTAGCCAGATAGCCGATCAGGACGCCGTAAACCCCCTTGTAGGCGCGCTCGAAGATAAAAATGAAGAGGTTCGCGCGATAGCAGCGGTCGCCCTCGGTAAGATTGGCGAAAAACAGGCGGTGCCATTCCTCGTCGAGGCGCTCTCCGATGAGGAATGGAGGGTTCGAAGAGCGGCAGCTGAAGCCCTAGGCAAGCTGAGGGACGCAAGAGGGGTTCCGTCGCTCATCGATGCATTGCATGATCCTATCCATGATATCCGAATAGCAGCGGCCAAGTCGCTTGGAGAGCTTGGCGACTTACGGGCAGTAGAGCCGTTGACAAAGTTGCAGAGCGACATCATACTGCCCGTTCGAACGGCGGCCTCAATCGCTTTGGATAAACTAACGGAAAAACAGTAGGTAATATGAATATTCAGACGTGCCTCTTAGATTTTTTAACACATTGTGGAAGATGCCGTCTGATATCACCTTCACGATCTGACCTTAACATTTTCGTGCACAGTAGGTGACAACGTGACAGCAAGCAATAACCTGAAGATAATGCTGCTGCTCCTTGTTTTGAGTGTGTCTGTTCATGCGTCTGCACATCAAAGTGATTCCAGTGAGTGAACTTAAGCGGTTGTTCTCGAACGTCAAGGGCATAGCTGCGCTTATGAACGCGTTCATTGGATTAGTCGTGCTCGTGCAAAATTGGTATCTGCCGCTATTCATCCGTTTCTCTCCATTTGCATCGACGAACACTGAGACACTGATAACCACGCGAAACGGTCCAAAATTCGTTCTCCGTCCTAAGAAAGGGGATCTGTCCATTCTTAATGAGATCCTTCGCAACGACCTATACTCACAATGGCCCGTGAACGGAACAGTGGTAGACATAGGCGCGCACATAGGAGTATTTGCCATACAAGCAAGCGCGTCAAGCCACTCTGTGATCTGTTATGAACCGCATCCCCGCAATTTTGAGCTTTTGCAGAAAAACATAGCTATTAACGCGCTAAACAACGTCAAGGCGCTCCAACAAGCGGTCAGTAATGAGCGAGGCTTTAAGGGACTGTGGGTATCTGAGAGGAAGAGTTACGGACACACTTTCTATCCGCCAAACGGCCGTCGTTTTGTCAGCACTATTGACGTCGAGTCTTTAACTCTCGCGGATGTCTTCAGCTCTAATGGGCTCGACCGCATCGATTTCCTTAAAATGCATTGTGAAGGCGCTGAACTCGATATCCTTATGCATACCCCGCAAGACGTTTTGGATCGGGTCGGTGCCATAGTCGTCAAGTATGCCCGAGACAGCGCAAAAATTGAAGACGTGTTGACCGCACGAGGTTTCGTGGTAGCGTGGGGTCAGAGAGGTACGTTACGCGCGGTGAACAAGGGGAGGGAGGTTTAGAGAGCCACGATCGGTCTTGCTGGGTTGTCTTGCGCTATGGACAGATTGAAAAGATGCCACTGCGATCGACAGTCTGTATG
>JBAULJ010000178.1:0-5099 GCA_049578125.1 Halobacteriota archaeon | reverse complement strand
GGAGTGATCCACGTCATTGATTCTGTATTGATGCCTAAGTGATCGTGAACTTGCGGCACTACTGCCAACAGTTCGAGGATTTGCTTTTTCAAATGGACTTGAATTTTACGATACGACGTCGGAAAGTATAAAAAAGCAAAGTGTATAGCAGATATAGAAAATCATGCGCCTAAGCAAGGCAACTCTATTTTGGAGGTGAAAGATGATTAGCAAAAAACTCTTTTCCGCTGTTTTGGCAACGTTAATGATTCTCTCTATCGTCGCAGGATCGACCGGTGCCTTCGCGCAGACGCAAACGACAACGACGGCACCCATGAGACAGACTATCATTCAGACCGCAGCTAGCGAGACGAACTTTTCCACACTGGTGGGCTTACTCAAGGTTGCTAACCTTACAGACACGTTGAACGGAACTACGAATTACACATTGTTTGCGCCGTCAAACGCGGCTTTTGACAAAATCCCGAGCTCAGCTCTTGCCAATCTAGCGAATAACACGACCGCCCTTAAGAGAGTGCTGCTTTACCACGTCGTACCGGGGACGCTGTTATCGAAAGATATCAAGGGTAATGGAACGCTTACGACGGCAAACGGACTGTCATTGCCTTACTCCGTCACTAGCACTGCAGTCACAGTTGACAACGCCAGCATAACCAAGACGGATATCAACGCGACAAATGGCGTGATTCACGTCATCGACAGCGTTATGATACCGCCGGCAAACGCGACCGCAGCAGCGACGGCGTCAGCCACGGCGGCCGGAGGATTCCTCGGCTTGCCAGGCTTTGAGGCGCTGTACGCGGTAGTAGGACTGTTGGCCGTTGCGTACTTGGTGATACGACGTCGGAAGTAACGCTTTAAGTCAATACGTGAGTCCAGCTATCGCTGGGCTCGCGCTTTGTTTTTCTCTACGAATTACTGTAACGTTATTTCATAGGAGCGATGCTTATCACGTAAGTTCTAAGTAAAATAGGTCGTGTGTTTCGCAGGGCTGTGGTATAAGTCACAATAAAACGGAACGTGATCCTGATCGTCGCGTCGCTTACACTTGACGTAAAGCTCGCAATGCACGCAATAAGTCATATAACAATAACAACATAGCGACTGCGCTAATTATCTAACCGATGCGTAGAAGGCGAAAGTAACAGTTTGTTACTTGTCTACCTCTTAGAGGATACTCTTAGAGGATACTCTTAGAGGATACCCAAAAAACGCAGAACTACGACTATGACTATAATCACGATAATAAGCCATACTAAGTCCCTGACGCCCATATACCTTATCACCTCCCTTGACAGATATCGCCTCTAAATTAATAAATACACCACGATTAGCGCGGCGGTGACTACGAACATACCGACGATGATCGCGAACGCTATCCGCTCTCTGCGCTCCACCCGCGCCCAACGCCTTTTTGATTGCCTTTTTTCCGTCGCTGGTTCGCGCAATTCGTTGCCGTCGTTTATACCATCGGTCATTCGTCGCCTTCGTCGTCGTCCTCGATGTTGGTCACAATGATTCGCTGGCATTGAATAAACATTGAGTGGTCAGGTCTCCCGAGCACGTGACCTTAATCATAAGCGCAATAGCAGCGATTGTAGGGGGTATCCTGGTCATTCTTCTCTACGTGTTTGGCACTCCTTTATAGGAGAGAAGCAAGGACACTGCACAGGGATAATTTCGAATAGTCGACACTATACCGCTACTAAAAGGAAGCGCCATTGTTAGGGCGGTCATTAAACAATTGACGCAGCAGAGTTGTTGGATTTTAGATGTACGAAACGACTAGCACTATGACAAACAGTATCACGAATAGGATGATAAGGGGCTGCAGCACTGCTAGGCCAAGTCCGGCGATCCCTAGAAAAGTCAGTAGGAAGAGAATTATTGCCACTGCCAGAAAAAGCCAGGCAAGGTTTCTAAACCTGCTGTAACGCGGACCGAACAATCGTACCACGAATCCACCTCCGCTACTGATTTAGATGAACGATATATAAGCTTTTGTAAAAAAAAGCGAAGGACGCCAAACGCTAGTGAAGTTCTACTTCGCCTTCAGCTTCGCCTTCGTAATATCGGTCAGAGACAACTACGGTATCTTCTGTCGCCTTGACCACTTTAGACCACGGAACGACCATGTCACTTTTCAGTAGGCCTTGCGACACCTTGACCACGATTTCTTTAGTCCCCTTCGTGATCAAGACATCGGTCACTTTGCCTATCTTATCTCCACCTTCGGTTTCGATGTTTTTACCTACGACACCAACGTAGGCATCCTCATGATATTCTCTACCTTTCATGCGATTTACCCGCATTCAATCCTTCCTTGCCGAGAGATAAGATTTAGGAGCTGAAAAGTCGCCTTGTCGAAAGAAAAATCGCTCGAAGAGAAAGATATATATGCAGCAAAAAACAGCCCGATTAGACAGGTAAACGGTGTTTGACGATCATAGAGCTAGACAAGCCGTTTACGGCGGGTATGACGTTGCTGAGAACCAGCCCTCCGTAAAGAAGAAACGGATTTTGGAAATAAGGCGTTTAGGAACTCTCTTGGCGTTTTGCGATTGGCGTTGCTAAGTGTTGTAAGATTCTTTTCCTTGTTGTAATCTAACAAAAATCTATTTCTAGAATTTCTACTTCCCCCGTCGATAAGCGTAGTTCATGTAAGTTGGTAAATCCCATGAAAGCACCAGAGAAGGCTCCACATAACAATGAAGGCGGCACTCTACGCAGTCCCGTGTTCCCTTCCAGTCAAATCCGGAGATCGCAGATTTTATACCAGTTTCTAAAACCGAAGCGCTAGCCGTGTATTCGTTGCGAACATAACAAGGCAGCACCAATTTTCCATACGGATCGACGTTAATTACCGCCCAGGGCTTACACCTCCATCTCTTCTCATTAGCTATCACTTTAAAATAATTAATCGAATTAACGAGCGGGTAGCCTTTTTTCTTCATATCAACGAGTTTCCTGGCTATCTCTGCGGCTTCGTGAGCGTTGATTGCAGACGCCTCGGCGTCGGAGTACGCATGAGCAACGGAGACGGATATTCCGGCACCCAATTCCTTTGCCAACCGCACCATGTCCTCTATCTCATTCAGGTTCTCCTCCATAATCGTCGTGTTGATTGTCACAGGAACCCTCTGTGTGGCCGCACCTACACCCTGCATAGCTTTTTTGAAGCACCCGTTAACGCCCCTGATCTCATCATGGGTCTTCTCCAAGCCGTCTAGCGAAACATAGACTGCGCCGTTGATGTATGGTGTAATCTCATCTATCCTTGATTCAAGGAGAGTGCCGTTGGTTATGAGACTCGTGTGCAGAGGCAGAGAACGAGAATACGCAAGAATCTCGACCAAGTCTTTTCTAAGCAGCGGCTCTCCGCCTTCAAACGCTATCGCACAAACACCAGAATCATAGATCTGCCTTAGAATCGCTTTTTCTTTCTCCAGACTCAAATCTTGGCTGGATCTTTTCCAGAAGGGGCACATTTTACACTTGAGGTTGCAGTTGTACGTTAGCTTGTGTCCGCAGAACAGCGGAGCCTTTACTCCCAGCGAGTTAGAGATTAGCCCTCGATATATCCTCAGACCTAGTCGCAACGTTTCCCTGTAGGCGCTTGCGTGATTTTCTGTGTTAGTATACTGGGGTGCCCGTCTCATTTTCTTGGTCATTTGTGTTTGTGGATCTATATAAAAAAACGAGCTTGTTTACTACACCTAAATGCGTTGCAATATTTTATAACCGAACCACAGGGGAATCATCATGGCAGAACCTATAGATGCAATACGGGCGATTCACAACGCTTCAGGATTGACATGGAGCATATCGATGCTGCAGCGTTGGACGCGGCATTTGACGAATTGAGTACATCGTATTCTGCACACTCCCTCTCATTTGTTATATGGAAAATTGAATCAGACTCTCTATTTTCTCAACGTAGCGCTAACATAAGTTAATTGTTGTCGTTTTGGCTGCGAGATTTCGATTGTTATTCGGAGAGGCCATGTGCAATGCACTTTTCATGCCGTAACTCCACAAGTTATGTCTTAAGTCGTAAACGAAGCCCTTGAATCAAACGAAATCGAAAAAAGAAATAACGAGCTAAGAGATAAGGAATAAATTATAGGAACCGAAAGTAACAGCTTGTTACTTGTCTAATCAGCCTAGACGATACCCAAAAAACGCAGAACTACGACTATGACTATAATCACGATAATAAGCCATACTAAGTCCCTGACGCCCATATACCTTATCACCTCCTTTGACAGATATCGCCTCTAAATTAATAAATACACCACGATTAGCGCGGCGGTGACTATCAACATACCGATGATGATCGCGAACGCTATCCGCTCTCTGCGCTCCACCCGCGCCCAACGCCTTTTTGATCGCTTGTTTTCCGTCGCTGGTTCGCGCAATTCGTTGCCGTCGTTTATATCGTCGGTCATATTATCCCCCTCGCCGCTCTAGGAATTCTGGTGCGTTATTCGTACGCCGCATATTTGGCATTCACCTTAGTAATTTTTGACTTGCCCAGACGCCGCACTTTTTCACTTAAGTGCGATTATTTTAGATCGAATAATATTACACGTTTTCTTTTTGCGGAGCAAATGAGTGTAAACGTTTGTTTACAGAAAAGCCGCAGCTGACGAAGAATTCGAGGGACGTGGTCGCCATAGGCCTGCAAGACGAGATCGAACTCTTGCAGCAAAAGGTCGCAAATCTGGAGACGTTGTTGTAGACAGAACGGAGACTTACCCCGGAACTCCGTCGCGATAAAGATCCTATTTAAAAGCTTGAGCGTTTACGCTTATTCGCGCGTGCAGCGCGATAACTTAAACTATCATAACTGTCCAAAAAGAAACGGCTTTAAGCCGGATCGTAAGCAGGTGACTAAATTGAAGTTCAATATAGATATTGCGACCTTAGTAACGCAAGCTGATGATTTGTCCACTTTTTTAAAGGCAGCGATTGCAGCAGATCTGGTAGAAACGCTCAAAGGGCAAAGCCCCTTGACGATCTTCGCTCCTGATAATGAGGCATTCAGTAACGTTCCAGCTGGCACACTCGACAGTTTGCTCAACAACAAGGAACAGCTG
>JBAULJ010000177.1:0-5662 GCA_049578125.1 Halobacteriota archaeon | reverse complement strand
CTGCGACAAGAGGGGGGGCGCCTCAAATGTCCGAGGTGTCGCGGCTCTACCTCATCCGGCGTTTGCGAGATCTGTGGGGAGTTTTCTGACATGCTCGAATATGCTGACGGCAGCGTCATATGCGAATCGTGCTGGGAGACCGTTCGATGACGCTTCAGCTAATGTCGCCCCCCGTCACGGTTCGTGAAGACGCCTACGTTACTCACGTCCGCCAGCTTATGCGAGACGGACATCGGAGCCTGCCGGTCGTTGACAGTCAAA
Organism: Halobacteriota archaeon; assembly: GCA_049578125.1. GTDB lineage: Archaea > Halobacteriota > Bog-38 > Methanoflorentales > Methanoflorentaceae > Methanoflorens. The sequence goes on along the minus strand of JBAULJ010000177.1, from coordinate 5,401 downwards.
GCCGAGTAAAGGGTATGGTGCTACTGACCGATATCCTCAAAGTGACGTCAACGAAATCTGACGTCACAGTCATTGGTTTCGTTCGGGAGACTGGTCTCGCGAATTCTGACTTTACTCCGCTAGATGTGGCAAAAATATTTGCGACGACCGGGTTCGACGTTCCCGTAGTAAAATCGCAAGAAGATCACACGATTATAGGTGTGGTTGACTCAGCGCTATTACTGAACGCGTTGAGTTTTGATAAGAAAACCACGATCGATGCGGTGATGACAAGCGCCGTTCGAACCTGTGATGCGACTGACCCCGTATCGAAGGTGTGGCTTAATATGGCACAATATGGGTTTTCAGGCTACCCGGTGGTGAAGAAGAGACGCCTTATCGGGATTGTTACGCTTCAAGATATTCTTAAAGCAGGCCATATTAGGCTTGAGCGTGAGGATGAGAGGGGAGGCGGACGGGTTCATTCACCTGCCGTCGAAAAGGTCATGAGAACTCCCGTTATCACCGTCGAGTCGGACTCGTCCATCTGGGAAGCCGCGAATCTTATGAAGCAGTATGCGATTGGACGACTGCCGGTGGTCGAAGATACGAAGCTGATTGGCATAGTGGATCGGCAAGATCTGGTGCGAGCCATAATCTGATAGCTGCAGGCGTTACAATGCTACGAGGAAACAAACGACAGAAGAGAGCACAAAGTGACTTTAGCGGCAAATCGGACCGCGGGAGTCTCAACTTCAAAAGCAAGTTGTCTCAGCACGACGGCGACATTATGATGGTAGCAAAGCGAGATGTCGTCCAAATACCCCCCACGATGACCATCATGGGCGCAGTCAAAACGATGGTCAAGTACCGATTTCGGCGCTTGCCTGTGAGCGATCCTGGAACAAACAGGCTTAGGGGGGTAGTCACCGTCATGGATGTGGTAAATTTTCTCGGCGGGGGCGACAAGGCCCAGATAATCGAGAATAAGCACAGAGGAAACTTGTTATCGGCGATAAACGAAGAGATTAGCTCAATAATGGAAGAAGACGTTATCACCCTCCACGAGGGGGATTCTATCGACGATGCCATCAAAATGATGTTGTGGGGAAATGTGAGCGGTTTCCCCATCGTCGATGACGAAAGCAAGGTAATAGGGATCGTGTCCGAACGTGATTTCATCAGCCTTGTCGCCAACATCATAACGGGAAAGAGAGTTGCCGATTTTATGAGTCGCGACGTTGTCAGTGTGCGACCAGACACCAAGGTCGAAGATGCTGCGCGAGTGATGATTTCAAACGATTTTCGTCGGCTCCCTATAGTTCATGAAGGAGTAATGACAGGCGTCGTGACAACGTCAGACATAGTTAATTATCTTGGAAGCGGCGAGGTCTTTGAGAAGCTTGTTACAGGTAACATGCACGAGGCGCTCGGCGTGCCTATTAAGGCCATAGCGCGGGAAGCGCCGATCACTGTCGAACCAGACTCGGATCTGGGCGAAGCAGCAGATCTAATGATAGCGCGCGACGTAAGCGTGCTCCCGGTCGTAGTCGACGGGGCCCTCTCTGGTATAATCACTGAAAGAGATTTTCTAAGAGCGATCGTAGAATAGATAGCTCAAAGAACAAGACGCAGCATCAATCACGGCTACTGAACACGCAAGTAGCGTTAGATTCTCGCGCGTCGAATAGAGAGCTCAAACATCATACGCCACTAGCTCGTGCTTATGGAGATACTTTAGCAGGGCGTCTAATATCTCGTCACAAACATCCTCTTCATCAGCTATCTTTTCGATCACGACGTAGTTCCCAAAATCCGCTCGTGCAATCTCGAGATAACGCCCCCTTATTGTGATGAGGGCAGTCTCGTTCTCAAAAGTACTCAGCCCATTGTCCCGCTTTTTGATAAGTGTCAGTGCCATATCCGCAGGCCAGTTTATAATGAAACTGACGTCGGGCTCCGGTGCGAATTCTCGATTTGCCTCTAATATGTCCTGCCACGGTCTGCTGTCTGCCTGATACGCTGCGGTTGACAAGAAATACCTGTCCATTACAACGATCTTCTTTTCTGATAGCGCGGGCGCTATATGCTTCTCTACATCGTGTCGTCGATCAGCCAGAAACAAGTCTATTAGTTCGCCGCTAGTTCTCGAGATGCTCTGCTGAAGCCTCCAACGTATCAGTTTTGCCTCAGGGGTTTCATTAGTTGGCTCGAAAAAGCGAATAGCATCGAATCCAAGGGCTTTCAGTCTGTCGACCAATCGAAGTGATTGCGTCGTCTTCCCTACACCATCAATCCCTTCTATAGCGACGAGAATTCCGCGATGTAGGCAGTGCTTCATGATTCAAAAACGTTCGAAAACTCAATAGCAAATCGCTCGACTTGCTGCTTGGGGATAGCAAAACTTACACGGACGTATCTGTCTGCATACCTTCTAGTGGTGTACTCAGCTGCCCTGATGAAAAAACCACGTTTCAGCATTTCGTCCGCGACGCTCTCAGATGTCTTTCCCGTGCCCGAGATGTCGATAACGAACATACTTCCCTGTGACGGGTACACTGGGAGATATGCACCTTCAATTTTAGCTACAGCATCTTTTATGATGGCTTGATTTGCCTTTATGGACTCGACCACCTTCGGGAGCCAATCGAGTTTTGTCTTGAGGGCTGCAATTCCTGCAACTTGACTAACTATGGATGTTCCGAGATCGTTTATCTTGCAACGGGCTATTTGCTGTATAAGCTCGTTCGTAGCGATATGCGCGCCCAACCGCAACCCAGCTAAACCGCAGTTCTTAGAAAAACTGTAAATGGTTATTGTACCTTCAGGATAAAAGCCTGCAGCCAGAGTATGGAGCGTTGCCACGTCGCGGTACGTGACGTCATTCAACAAGTAAATGCCAGCGTCTTGAGCGATTTCGCAGAAAGCTTTGACTTCTTTGGCAGTATAGGATATACCTAGCGGGTTCAGAGGGTCAACAAGCGTCAGAAGTTTTGTTCGCTCATCCGTCGCCTCATTTACCATATCCGGCGTTAGTTTGTATGCATTGTCTGCCGAGTAAATCGGTAGGTCAAGAATTTTGGCTCCGCACAGCTCAGCAAACCTGTGAATAACGTAGTAACCTGGATCTGTCGAGATCACGACGTCACCAGGATGCAAGAGACTGCGGGTCACTTGGTAAAGGGATTCTGTACCGCCCTCTGTCACGTGCGCTCCGTGGTCTGAGCCTAAACTCAAATCTTCAAGAACTAGCGCCCGCAACTCCTCAAGTCCGTACGGTGGGGGGTATTTGTGATATTCCTCTTTGTCTATCGCAAGCACCATAGCCCGCTTGATCGCTTCGGGGGTAGGAAAGTGGTTGGTATTTTGACCCATCCATACCATCGAATCATCGTCGTAAATACTTTGAAAAAATTGATTTTCACTGTTGAAATCGCTCACTTGAATCACACCGCGAATCAGCAAGATACGTTAACAATCAATGAGCCGCTAGCGATTAGGCGCTACTGTCATACCCGGTTCAGCTTTTAAAAGCGTTGTGGTTAACCAGATGCACTCGTAAAACAAGCCCACAAAGTCGTGTCCGATTTTGCTGGCGCCTGTTAGCGCAAACGCGCATCCGTAGCTCAGGCGCCTCCCGTCTGCAAAACTAGAACAAGCTTTCTTTGACCGATCGTCTTGTAAATCGCGTCCCGTCCAACGCTTCCAAACGATAGTCTTCTAACAATACCCTAAAAGTCTCATCCAAGGGAACTGACAGAGAGATTTCCTTAGTCCTGCCATATCGGCCTTTGCTGACAACTTTCGTGCTGATTATCCCCAGTAAATCGAGCTCCATTATGAGGTCGGTGATTCTCCTTTTGGTCAACACATCAAGTTCTATTTGTCTGCAAAGTGTCTCGTACACTCGATTTACTTCACCTGTTGTGGCGCTCCGCGCTCCGTTTTGCTGAAGCGCGATTATGCTATAAAGCACTAGCTTTGCTTGAGTGGGAAGTGTTCGGATAACTTCTGCGACCCGGTTCAATTCTATCCTCATCTGAGCGGTTCGAACGTGTTCCTCTTTAACGTTATCAGCATTTACACGCTCTGCGAATTCTCCAGACACTCGCAGCAAATCAAGGGCTCGTCTCGCGTCCCCGTGCTCCTGAGCGGCCAAGGCAGCGCATAATGGAATGACTTCTGGATTCAAGGCGTGTTCCTTAAATGCCAGACGCGCTCGTTCCTCGAGAATGTCCCGTAGTTGATTTGCATCGTACGGCGGAAATATTATCTCTTCTTCAGCAAGCGAACTCCTAACTCGAGGGTCAAGATACTCGGTAAACTTCAGGTCGTTGGAGATGCCAATAAGACTTACTCGAGTGTTTGTGAGCTCAAGATTTATTCTGGACAAATTGTAAAGCACGTCGTCGCCACTTTTACGGACTAGCTTATCAAGCTCGTCAAGAATGATTATTACGCTTCCAGCTTGAGAGTTCAGTGCTTCAATGAATTGTGAGTAGACCTGATCTGTGGGCCACCCTGTCATCGGCACATCCTTGTCAAATTGGCGAGCCAAATATGCAAGGACGCGGTATTGAGTGTCGACCACTTCGCAATTTATGTAAGCGACGTTGCAAGGAACTCCCCTTGATGCGCCAACTTCCGTTAATTCTCTTCCCACATACTTGGCACAAGCAGTTTTCCCTGTGCCAGTTTTGCCATAAACAAGAATATTAGAGGGGGTTTCCCCTCTTAGTGCGACAACTAGGATAACAGCGATCGCATTGAGTTGGTCACGCCTGTGCGGCAGGTAGCTCGGCGTATAGGATGGTCTCAGTACTTCTTTGTCTTTGAAAACGGGTTTGCTTTCCAGAAGATTGTCAAAGAGTCCTTCCAACTTTCTGCCTCCGATTTGAACAAAGGGCACGAATGCTTGCTGGAGGCGCTGGTTTCTTCGCAAAAGATAACTGACTACTCAGGGCTATCCGCGCTGCTTACCCGTAAAGTGGAAACGTAAGTAAATAAACTTTATGATTTCTAGGCTTCCGTTTCCAGTGCAGTATAACCACTATTTCCTATGGAAATTACCTATATTTCCACTGTAACATCTCTCTACTGCCATCAATATTGTGTCCTGATTACTCTTATACATATGTCGGTTGCTGCTTAATAACGTTATAAAGGTTTATTTTTACTTTTAAAGCGCATTTTGTAGGTCAATTCCGAGTGGTTTAAAAGTTGTTTCGCATTGATATTTATGTTTAGTTCTTATGTTGAGCATACCATTGTTGCCTATGGAAATACTTCCAACCCCACCCCATGTTTTCTACTGTAAATGAAAAAATCGGATAGAATGATAATAAAAGTATTAAAAAATAGGATGTTGTAGGGGTAAAGATCTTTTAATATATAAATCTTTTTATTAATTTATGCTTATAAT
>JBAULJ010000176.1:0-5869 GCA_049578125.1 Halobacteriota archaeon | reverse complement strand
CGTCAGGCGTCATTCTTACCTGTGTACGCGCGTCATTACTTATATGCATATTTTCGAGACCGTGCCTACCAGCTCGTCTATAAGTGAAGCTAGCGTCTCACTGCGGAAGTGAGCGCCTAAGCTCGGTTAAACGTGCTCCAGAAACAAAAGAACTAAGTTTAAGCATTGATTTAGTAGGACAAACAATTGACTTGCCTCGCACAGCGCGATGAATCCTTTGGGTATATTTATGAGTGATAGAACTGAAGTAGCTACCAAAAAATACCGAAGATTCGGTCGCGCTGCGCTGACAGGGAGTGAAATGACGGTAAGCGACGAAGAATTGATGAGACTGGCGCGGAAGTGAGCGAGGACAAAAATGGGGTTCTACACGCACTGCACTGGCGATCTAGAGTTTGCTCGGCCGAAACGAGAAGTGTATCTCTCGCCGCCGAGGAGAGATTTGTAGTCACGATAGGTTATTGGCGGAGGAGGACAAGATGAGTAATATCAGGAAAATCAAGGGAGTCCTGCAAAGTAAACCAACCATCGAAGGGGCAGGGGTCCACCTAAGGCGTGCTTTTGGGTTCAACGAGGTGCCACTGTTAGATCCGTTTTTGCTGCTAGATCATTTCGGTTCCACCGACCCTGCCGACTATCTCGCGGGATTTCCGTGGCACCCTCATCGTGGAATCGAGACCGTGACCTATATGATTGCGGGAACGGTGCAACACGCAGACAGCCTCGGTAACAAGGGCACTATTGGATCGGGGGATATCCAATGGATGACCGCTGGCAGCGGCATCATCCACCAGGAAATGCCGCAACGCTACGACGGACTGATGATGGGATTCCAATTATGGACGAACTTGCCAGCTTCGCACAAAATGATGGCACCCCGCTACCGCGAGGTGAAACAGGAACAGATTCCTACGGTCGAATTGAGGGAAGGAGCGCGCGTCAAGATTGTGTCCGGCGAAGTTAACGGAGTGAGAGGACCTGTCCGCGACATCGTGGTTGAGCCAGAGTACTTTAGCGTCGCGCTTGCACCAGATGCGGAGTTCGAACATCTCGTAAAGCGAGGGCACACGACTTTTGCCTACGTTTTTGAAGGCTCAGGATACTTCGATCCTGGAAAAGCGCAGCGAATCGGCAAAGAAAATCTTGTGGTGTATGAAGATGGCGATTTGGTGAGAATAACAACGGCAGATCAGGCTATCCAGTTCTTGCTGGTCTCCGGCAAACCTATTAATGAACCCGTGGCTTGGCGCGGCCCAATCGTGATGAACACGGAAGAGGAATTGGAGAGAGCCTTTGACGAATACAGAAACGGTACCTTTGTCAAGCAGAGCAAGCCCGCTTAAGAAAAATCTAACAAAAAGAGGGACGAGTGACTATAGCTAGTGAAAAGGAACGCGCAAGAGAGAAGGTCGATGACCAACGCAAGATTAAGGTGTGCAAAGACGGCCCTTATGACGTTTCGGGCGCTATTCCTCTGCTCGAACTCACAGTTGCTAATGATGCCGATGATTACCCTTGCGATTACCACGTGGGCAAGCGTTATCCCTTACAGGAAGAGTATTCGCTATGTCGCTGCGGGCAGTCCGGAGACAAACCTTTTTGCGACGGCACTCACGAAGAAGTGCATTTCAGCGGCACGGAGACCGCTAGTCGAGAGCCCTATCTGTCTCGCGCCGAAGAGCTAGATGGGCCAGGGCTCATTCTGACTGATGTTCGCGACCTTTGCTCACACGTGGGCATGTGCCTCCGCGCCGGCGGCATTCGCGAGCTGACTTTGCATTCAGATGACCCCGAGGCGCGACATATTGCCATCGAAGAAGTGGCGAACTGCAATTCAGGCCGCCTGGTAGCGTTTGATAAAAAAACTGGAAAACCCATTGAGCCCGAGTTTGAACCCTCCATCGCAGTGGTCGAGGAGCCGCAGAGAGGATACAGCGGTCCTCTCTGGGTCCGCGGAGGCATCCCTATCGAAGCGGCGAATGGTACGACTTACGAAATCCGCAATCGCGTCACCCTATGCCGATGTGGCATCTCTTCGAACAAACCTTTTTGTGACGGCAGCCACAGGGTAATCAGGAAAGGCTTTTCGCTGACAGAGGCTGGTCGATCGGGCGATTAAGGTTCAGCCCTAGCGGCCTTTTTTGAACGCGGTGCAATCTGACGGTACCTGGGTTCGCTCCACTATGACTCAACGGATAGAGCAAGCTTCCGGCAGCCTAGGTAGTGGAGATGCCTAATGGGGTCGTGCGTGAACGCGCGTTCGTTCCGGTGAAAGCTGAAACCGCAACAGCCACTGCAGAGTCCGAAGTAGAAGCTATTGGGAAAAAAAGTGAGATAACGATGTCCCCCGCTGTGGAAGAGCAATCTTCCAGCGACCTATCATAACTATATAATAGGTAAGTCTAGTAAGATTAGTAGGATTGGTAAGATCAAGTGTGTTGGGAGGCGAGATTTTGGTGGGTCAAGTGCTTGAAAGAATGAAGTATTACGGCGACACCGTCATCGGCGAGAAGGGCCAAGTCGTGATTCCCGTTGAACTGCGCAAGAAATTCGGCATCGAAACAGGGGACCGCTTTCTCGTCATGGGGGGCGAGCGGATGGGCGCGTGGGGGCTCCTTTTGATAAAAGCCGACGTGCTCTCACAGGTCGCCCAAGACATCTTTGGCGGGAAACTCGAAGAAGTGCTTGCGCGGGAAGGACGAGCAGAGACCTCGCGCAAACCACCAAACGAAGGATGATCTAGAAAGGGTAACGATTCCAGAATCCCGCTGCAGGGTTTTGCTGACACTGACAGAGGTTCTCATGGCGTGGGTGCGTTTCTGCAGATCTCTGTTTGGGAAACACTCAAATACAGAAATGTCTTATACTATATCTTTAGATATATCATGTAACTGGCGTGACTTGAGATGAACGACGTAGCAATCAAAGCCACAAACCTCGTTAAGAAATTCGGCGACTTCATCGCCGTCGATCATATCTCCTTTGAGGTAAACAAAGGCGAGATATTTGGCTTTTTAGGACCAAACGGTGCGGGCAAGACGACGACGATTCGGATGCTCTGCACGCTCAGCAGCCCCGCGGAAGGATCGGCGACGGTAGCAGGCTTTGACATTGTTAAGCAGGGTAACAAGGTCCGCGAGCACATCGGACTCGTGTCGGAAAAAATGATCATGTACGATCGACTTACCGCCCGTGAGAACCTACGACTGTTCGGCGAGCTCTTCAGCATACCTCGAGACGCCCTGCGTGAGCGGATCGATGAGCTTCTCCAGCTCGTGCGGATGGAAAAATGGGCAGACCACCAGATCGGCACGTTCTCGACGGGAATGAAACAGCGCATTAACGTGATCCGCGCCCTGCTCAACGAACCGGAGATCCTGTTCTTGGACGAGCCGACGCTCGGTCTTGATCCGCAATCCACGAGCGAGATCCGCGAGTTTGCGCGCGGCATCAACAATGACGATGGAACAACGATTATTCTGACAACGCACGCGATGGCCGAAGCCGACATGCTCTGCGACCGGATCAGCATCGTCGATAACGGAAAGATTGTTGCACTTGACACGCCGGCAAATTTGAAAAAAGTAATTGCGGGCACCAATACAAGCGTCGTTGAGCTCGATGTGCCAAACATTACGCCAACGCTTGTCTCGCACATTCAATCGCTGCCGTGCACCGAAGCGGTCACCGTCGAAGACGGAACGCATATCAAGGTTCGCGCATCGGGTGACGAGGCGTGCGGCAATATCATTGACGCGGTGCGCTCAGCCTCAGGGAAGATTCGTTCCATACATAACGTTGAGCCAACGCTCGAAGACGTGTTCCTCTATCTTACGGGCCACGAGGTGCGGGAGCAGGTCGCCGACAAGGTAACCACAAAGGAGCCGCGTTCTCGGCACGGCCCGAGAGTGCGATCGAGGATACGGTAGGTGCGGAACATGGGAGCAAAAAGTGCCATTCGTCACGCTCTGTGGATTGCGTGGAAAGACTTGTTAGACATTAGCAGAAACCGCATGGGTCTTGTGATGCTCATCCTTATGCCGCTCTTCATGATGGGCATGGTCGGCTACATTTTCCCCTCAAACAGCGGCATGTCTCACGTTCCAGTCGCGCTCGCTAACCTTGACGCAGCGCAGGGCAACACGTCCCTCAGCACAAAATTCGTCACACAGCTCGAGGCCTTGAACAACAAGACCGGCATGATGGATCTCTCGACGGTCGGCAGCGCTGACGACGTCAAGTCGAACATTCAAAACGGGCAGCAAAGCGCGGGAATCATCATCGGGAGTAATTTCACGTCAAACCTCAATACCGGCAAACAAGCAGATGTCACCATTGTCATAGATCAGTCGAGCCCTCAGACAGCATCTGTCGTGCAGACAGTGCTCACGCAAGTCATTGAACAAATGGGCACACAGACAGCCACGTATGGCCTGAACCAGACATATAAAACACCGCTGAACTATTCGTTAGCCCAGATAGCCCCGTACAACGTCCAGACGACGGGTATCGTTCCCGGACAAACCAACTATTTCCAGTTCGTTGCCCCCGGCATAATGGCGATGGTCGTCATGATGTCGATTATGACCGGCCTTCCTCACGCCATTTCCTTCGAGCGAGAGGTCGGCACCCTCGATGGAATGCTCGCCGCGCCGGTGCATCGAATGTCGATCCTCGGCGGCAAGGTCATCGCCCAGACAACACGCGGTATGCTTCAGGGGGTAATGGTCCTTGTCCTTTCGATAGTTCTCTTTGGCGTGGTCATACAAGGCAGCGTTGCGCTCGTTCTGGGACTCCTGTTGCTGAGCGTTTTCAGCCTTGTCGGCTTGGGCATTCTCATCACCTCGTTTACAAGTACGGAAGAGACCGCCACGATGATCATGATGACGCTCACGTTTCCCATGATGTTCCTTAGCGGCGTGTTCTTCCCCCTGCAGCAGATGCCACAGTTTATGCAGATTATCTCGCAGTTGCTTCCGCTCACCTATGCCGTGAGCGCGCTGCGACGCGTAGTGGTGCTCGGCGCGGGCATTCCAGCGATATCAACGGACATTATCATACTCTTTGGTTTCGGGATCGTTCTGTTATCCGTGGCGCTCCTCGCGTTCGAGCGGGCGATGAAACGATAATGAAATAGGACAAGGATTGACGCTCATCGAGCGCGCCTGTTCTCGCATACTCGAGGGCACGCGCGACGCGACCTCGCATTGAGGCGTGACAAAAAAAGTGGTCACGCGAGCTTAAGCACACCCCGCACACGGTGTCTTGCAAGGAGGGGAAAGAGAATGGCGGCGGAAAGTGCGGCGTTCTATTATGGGCGTCTTGTTGGACGCTTGAACGAACTTTATGCCCGGGAATGCAGAGAGTGTCCTGAGCGCCTGGCGTGCGCTGTTAACGAAGTGCTCCACCCGCGCGACCCCAAGCGCTGCGGTTGCAGCGTCTGAAACACTTCGTGCGCGACGAGCGCCTTCAGTAACGCTCAACTGTGTATATTTTGCGATGTAGCTAAAGCGCGCGGAAACTAACGTCTTGCACCTTACTGCACAATATGCCGCAAACGTTGGCGAACAATGGTGCACTTTTCGATGGAGACACGGGTGAAGCAGGCGCTTGTTGTTTGCAGGGATTCATAGAACTCGCTGAAGTGCACCCGTTCAGAAATTCGGAACCCGTGATGTCGGTCGCCTAAACCATTCTCGCTTCTCGATACCACGCTAGGTGGAGACCCATTCCTCATCCTAACGACTCAGCCTTAAGACGTCAATGTTGTGACGATAGTTCCCTCAACCACCTCTGCGCTGACGCGTCCAGTATAGCGCCACAAATATTGCCCCAAGAGCTCCAAGTCCATATAGCGCCTCAAATCCGG
>JBAULJ010000175.1:0-28043 GCA_049578125.1 Halobacteriota archaeon | reverse complement strand
TTCATGAGGTGCCCAGAAGACGCTACACAATATGCTCTACAGTATTTTTGCCTTCTCCGAAAGCTTAATTATTAGGCGGGCGCTATACACGCCATATCAACATTATAACAATTGTTATATAATAAATGTTGTGAAAAGAGGTGAATGATGCACAGACTTGGAACCATTGCAGTGCACGGAGGGCAATCAGTGGATCCCGTCACCAAGGCGAGGGCCGTTCCGATCTATCAAACGACGTCGTACCTGTTTGACAGCACAGAGCACGCGGCAAACCTTTTTGCGCTCAAAGACACGGGCAACATCTACACCCGGATCATGAACCCTACGAACGACGTTCTCGAAAAGCGCGTCGCTCAGCTTGAAGGGGGCAAGGCCGGCCTTGCCGTTGCGAGCGGCATGGCGGCGATTACGCTATCGATTCTTAATATCGCGCACCCAGGAGATGAGATCGTCTCTTCATCACAGCTCTATGGTGGCACGTACACTTTGTTTTCATCCACACTCGCCAAGATGGGCATCACAGTTCACCTCGTCGATTCGACCGATCCGGACAACTTCGCGGCGCACGTCAGCGACAAAACGAAGGCGTTTTTTGGAGAAACGATTGGCAACCCGAGCTTAGACGTGTTTGACATCGAGCGCGTCTCGGAACTCGCCCACGACGCCGGCGTCCCTCTGATCGTCGACAACACCGCTGTCACGCCAATCCTCTGTAGACCGATCGACTATGGCGCCGACGTGGTCGTCAACAGCCTTACCAAATTCATGGGCGGCCACGGCACCTCCATCGGGGGCCTGATCGTCGACGCTGCAACCTTTGATTGGACCAATGGAAAGTTTCACGATTTGACTGAGCCGGACGCGACGTACAACGGCCTCATCTACACGGACGCTTTTGGAGAGCTTGCTTACCTAATGAAAGCACGTGTAAATCTCTTGCGTGATATGGGCCCGGCTCTGAGTCCTTTCAATGCGTTCTTGACACTGCAGGGCCTCGAATCGCTTCATCTGCGTATGGCACGACACTCTGAAAACGCGCTTCAGGTAGCCAAATTTCTCAGCGATCACGAACGCGTCGACTGGGTAAGCTACCCCGGATTGGAGAGCCATCGCTCTTACGCTCTGGCACAGAAATACCTGCAAAAGGGCGCCAGTGCGCTCGTCGGCTTTGGCGTGAAAGGCGGCTATGAAGCGGCGGTAAAATTCATTGAACACGTTAAGCTCTTCAGTCACCTCGCCAATATCGGGGACGCAAAGTCGTTAGTAGTGCACCCGGCAAGCACGACCCACCAGCAACTCAGCCCGCGGGAGCGCGCCTTGGCGGGTGTGAGTGACGACTTCGTTCGGCTTTCGGTAGGCATAGAAGACATAGAAGACATCATTGAGGATATTGACCAGGCACTCGCATGCACGTCCTAGACGCGCTTTCCCAAACCCACCGCTACAGCTTTGAAGCACTTGAGCTAGACGGTGGAAGGACGCTCTCGCCAGTAACGATCGCACATGAGACGTACGGTCGGCTAAACGCTGCCAAAGACAATGCCATATTGCTCCTGCACGCCCTCTCTGGCAGCGCTCACGCCGGCTTCGTAAATGATAGAGGTGAGTACGGGTGGTGGCACGACTTCATCGGGCCCGGAAGAGCGCTTGACACGGACCGCTGCTTTATCATCTGTTCAAACGTCCTCGGAGGGTGCAGCGGATCAACCGGGCCTGGCAGCGTCGATCCCACGACGGGGCGCCCTTATGGACTCAGTTTTCCCGTGATCACTGTTGGGGATATGGTGCGTGCGCAAAAACGCCTCGTCGATAGTTTGGGAGTTCGCGCGCTTCTAGCCGTTGTCGGTGGATCGATCGGGGGGATGCAGGCCCTGCAGTGGGCCGTTGACTATCCCGACGTGGTCCGATCGGCCGTGATTCTTGCTGCGGCCAATCGACTCTCGGCTCAAGGAATCGCGTTCAACGAGGTCGGTCGCCAAGCGATCATGGCAGACCCGTGCTGGCAAAACGGGGATTATTACGGGGGAACACCGCCGCGCACAGGACTCGCACTCGCCCGAATGATCGGCCATATCACGTACCTGAGTGAGGAATCGATGCACGAGAAGTTTGGTCGAGCGCTCAAAGGAGCAAACGGCTACCGCTACCGTTTTTCCGAAGATTTCGAGGTCGAGAGCTACCTGCACTACAAGGGCAACAGATTCGTCGAACGGTTCGACGCGAACTCGTATCTTTATATAACGAAAGCAATGGACTACTTTGATCTGCCTGATCTTGCTTCGATCAGATCAAAGATGTTAGTTATATCATTCTCGTCAGACTGGTTATTCCCTCCCGCGCAGTTGAAAGCGCTCGTGAGAACGCTACGTAGGAAACGCAAAGACGTCACGTACTGCGACGTCCAGTCATCGCGTGGGCACGACGCGTTCCTCCTTGACGTGGAGCCCCTCACCGAACTCATTTCAGGCTTCTTAGAAAACGTAGCCGGGCCGTTATGATGCGGCGATTTGACCAAGACATCATCGTTAGTCTCATCCCTGAAGGCTCACGCGTACTTGACCTCGGCTGCGGAAACGGGGACTTGCTAATCAAGCTAAAACAAAAAGGAATCTCCGATATCCGTGGCGTGGAGATTGACGATCGATGCATCGCTGTTTGCGTGCGTAAAGGGCTTACGGTCTTCCACGGCGATATAGACGAAGGGCTTGGTGACTATGATGACGCGTCCTTCGACTACGTTCTATTGAACCAGACGCTCCAAGTCGTGCACAGACCGACGCTTGTTATTGAGGAAATGCTTCGCGTCGGAAATAAGGCGATTGTGAGCTTTCCGAATTTCGGCTACTTCAAAATTCGGTGGTATTTGCTGGTTAAAGGGCAGATGCCAAAAGTCGATTTCTTGCCCCGTGACTGGTATGATACCCCTAATATCCACCTCTCGACCATCAGCGATTTCGAGGCGTTTTGCCGGACGCGAAACATCGCCATAGAGCGGCTCATCGGCTTGCGAAGCTGTGCAACCGGCAAGACCGTGAAACGTTTTCAGAATCTTCTGTCGCAAGTCGGCATTTTTGTAATCACGTCGGAGCGCGAGGCCTCAAAACTGAGACTGCTTGAAGCTAAAACTATACGAGCCTTTCTGGATGCGAATACGCTGCAAACTGACGTTCATTAGCAAAGCATATGAGTGTCACGCCGGCTTGAAGCGCTGCCTCTACGCCAGTGCTGATTGGTGCGGCCTTTGAGATGACTAGCGGTATACCTGCTCGAGCCGCTTTCAGGACCATTCCTGCCGGCTGCCTGCCAGAAGATAACAGAAACGTTTGGGAGAAGTCGTTGCCGGCATATATCCCGACGACCTTATCAATGGCACTATGTCTTCCAACGTCCACCGCTTGTGCTAATAGTTCGCCCGTTGCATCGAACAGCGCTGCTACGTGAACGCCGTGCGTTTGTCTCCGCGCTTGAGTGTCGAGGTAGCTCAAGCTCTTCTTGAGTACGGCCTTTTCATACGTTGCGGCAGAATTCACCCTGATGTCTTCATTTGTCCACCATTTTATCCCGATACAGCCGGAAGAGCGCACTTCGTGCCAGAGCTCGACTTGATCAAAGGATGAGACGGTGACGTACGCCTCCCGCTTGGCGTCATCAACGTCGACGTCCCGAATCTCTTCGAAGCTTGACACAACTCCTTCGGTGATCAAGTATCCGATACAAAGCTCTCTGAGCATTTCCGGTGAGGCAATGAGGGTCGCGATTCGCATGTCGTTGACAAACAGTGTGACGCTGTCCTCCACAGCTACATCATCGTAATCCGGACGCTGGCCGCCTTCATAGTCCATGATTGCTCTAGGAAACCGTTTGCTGTAGCTCATCGTCGCCCTAATTATGTTAATAAAGGAACTTAAAGGCAACCGTAGTTCTGCGGAGTGTCGATCGGGAGCATCATAGGCACGGTTTAAACTCGTCGAACCATCGGGGTTCAATTTGAGCGGTCGAACCGTGAACGCACAAAGGCAACGCGACGCTTTCGTCGCTTTCGTCGCAAGCGGCTATCGAAGTGCCATCCCAACAACAAGGCCCTTGTTCCCTACCTATGGACTGCTTGAGGGCATCAGGGTGAAGATCGTAATCTCCGGCGGGCAATTGATCCTTAGGCGGATTATGCTCGTCCCGATTCCACGGTTCGTGTAGTGCGTCATGTCGCCCACGCGATATCGTCCAAGCGGGTACTTTCGAGAGTACAGGCCGCGAATTGGAGGTCCGATTCCTGGCACGATCCACTGGCCTCCGTGCGAGTGCCCCGAAATCTGCAAGCTGAATCTCCCTGTAGCTGAGCTTACGTCTGCGAAATCAGGCTCGTGCGCTAGTAGGATTGCAGGGCCCAGCGGCGGAAGCTTCTTCAGGACCGTATCCAACCGATTTCTACGCGACATAACGCTATCAACGCCAGCAACGTGCAGCGTCGCTCGTCCCTTGTTGAGCGTTAAAACGTCGTTGCTCAGGTCGATAACGTTGCTTTGTTCCAAAATCTGGCGGACAGCTGCCGCGCCGACCCAGTGATCGTGATTCCCGAGCACGGCAACACTGGCGTCTTTTGGCCTCAGTTTGTTCAATGAGGCGACCATCTGCCGCGACAGTCCGTCGACCTCGTAGGAGAAGAGATCGCCGATAATTGCCACTAAATCAGGTTGCTGCCGGTTAATGAGATCAATCACCTCTTCAAAACGTCGCGCGTTGAGCCATTCATCCAAATGAATGTCCGCGATACTCGCGATCCGATACCCGCGAAACGCAGGATCGAGGTCGGGAATGGCTACGTCAACGTGGCCGATCTCAAAAACGCTCGGCTCAAATCCGCCCCGATGTATCTTCTTTAGCAGGCGAATCATCGCTAGTTGCCTTCTGTGCCGGCGCTGCAAAGCCTTTAAAGGACGTGAATACTTCATCAACCACTCCTTATCGCCAAGAACTTTTCAAATCGCTATCATTTAGTGCCGACCGCGTTTTCGTAAGCAATGAAGATCGCTATCCATACGAGCATGAGCCAAATTGCTGCAACTGGATGAGTACTCTCAGTAACGAGATACTTAAACATTGGCGATTGTGCCATTCTCTGTTTGATGAGTTCCTGGTTTTACAGCTTATTCGGCAAAGCCGCGAAGCACAAGCGCGTGCTGCAGAAGCCATAAGAAAGGCGCCTAAAACGCCCAACAGAAATCTCGCAGAGTCTCCTCAAAAAATCGTCTTAAGCGGTTCGACAGCTTCTAGAAGCTGCAGTCTAGCGATTACTACTTATCGTTCAAGCTGAAATTACTCACCGGAGAGCAACGTCCCGGGAGACTACTCGATGAAGCTTGACGATGAAGTTCAAATGTACGGAAAAATGGCTCTTGCCGTGGATCTTATCGAGAGATGCGAAGCGTTCGCGTTCTTGATTCCTGAAGTCAGAACTAACCTCGTGTATGCTCAGCCAAACGCGCAAGCCAAAGATGACGTGCTGGGGATAGATGGACGCATAACCGTCGTGAACGGTCGCCCTCACGCAGCAGGCAAGCCGAAATTCGGAGCATCCAGCCACATGGCCCGGCTTATAGTCGAGATAGGCAAGACCGACTCGACTTTAAGGGCAGGCGTGAACTTTGCTAACAACCAAGCGCTCGCTTCGTGGCTTGAAAAGTACTGCGAAGCCAAAGGCTGGGTTTTTAGTGTGATTGACCGAAGCAAAGAACCGCGGGAGATTAAGGACGCAGAGGGCGCATCAATGCCCTGGAAAGTTCAAGAAGCGATAGATGCCGCTGGTGGCCGGGTGCCTAAGATCTTCTATGAAACGGGCGCTGTCGGGAAAGAGCCCGTATCGGTGCTCGTTGGGCCGGATCCCATTGGGGTTGCAAAGGATATTTGTGAGATCGCGAGGCGCTACCGTGAGACCCCCTAAGATTGGAAAGATAGACCTAGACACTTTCACTTCCTTCCTGCTCCCGCGTTTGGGAAAGTCGGACGAAACGGTCATCGTTCCGCCGAAGACCGGCGTTGACGCGGGGGTTATCGATATTGGAAACGACAGGGTTCTCATAATCGCAGAGGACCCCATCTTCGCCGTCCCACAACAGCCTTTGGAGATGTTTGGATGGTACACCGTTCACATAGGGGCTAGCGATGTAGCGGTCATGGGCGTAAAGCCGAGGTACATGACATATTCGCTTTTGATGCCTCCCGAGACGAAGGAAGAGGACTTTCGTACCATTGTAGATGCTATTCACAGGGCGGCCTTGGAGCTAGAAATTGCGATCGTTGGCGGTCATACGGGGTACTATCCAGGCTTTGCTGCACCCACCATAGGCGGCGTAACTGTATTTGCTGTCGCTGATAAGCATGGTTATGTCACACCAGCCGGCGCGACGCCTGGAGATGATGTAATTCTGACGAAGGGGCCGGCAATAGAAACGGCTGGAATCCTTTCAGTCATCAAGGAAAAGCAGCTCCTAGAGAGATATCCTCCGTCTCTAGTGGAGAAGGCAAAGGCACTCTGCAAGCAGATGACGGTGGTGGAAGATGCCTTACTGGCAATGGATTCAGGAGGCGTGACCGCAATGCACGACGCGACGGAAGGCGGAGTCATCGGAGGGCTCTTCGAGATAGCGAGCGCTAGCGAAGTCGGCATGGAGATACACGAGGCAACGTTCGTCTATCCAGACGAAATAAGGATGGTTTGCGAGGCCTTTGAAATCGATCCTATCGCCGCCATAGCTGAAGGCTCTTTGCTGCTCACGGTCAGATCTAACCGTTCAAACAGGGTCGTGCACAAGCTACGTGCGGCAGGCATAGACGCGTCGATTGTAG
Organism: Halobacteriota archaeon; assembly: GCA_049578125.1. Classification (GTDB taxonomy): domain Archaea; phylum Halobacteriota; class Bog-38; order Methanoflorentales; family Methanoflorentaceae; genus Methanoflorens. The sequence continues at coordinate 21,200 of JBAULJ010000175.1, read as the reverse complement.
GAAAGGTTACAGATGACGTAGAAACGAGGATAATTGAGCGACGTGACGGGACGATCGCTCCGCTAGAGATACCACGGCAAGATCCCTTCTGGCCAGCTTTTTTTGATTCATTGTGATTGCTAATTTAAGAATAGCACCGTAGTGCGGACGCTATCTTGCGGCTAAGGGAGTCACCTCAGCCTGCAGCTTCTATTCTAGCTTGGCAAGTGCTAGCGCTACGTTTCTGCGTGATCGGGAGGCACTCTATCGGTAGACTGCAAACGCCGTGCGAAGTTAGTCCTGCGTAAGACCTTGGCAGATCGATTCTCTGGTGTCAATGTATAACAACCACAATCGCAAATGATCAAAAAAGCCTCAGCGGAAAAAAAGTCGAATCTTTTCAGCCTCTCCTCAAACGTGATCTGTCGCTGTAAACGACGCAAAAATATACACACCCACTGGTGCTAAACGTCCCGGTGAGGCATCAGATCACAGCCTGTGCACGCGGCGCACATCGTCTTCGCTACGTCAGCTCGCAGGCCATACTTATCGAGTAGTTCGCGCTCCTTTCGCGCTAGTCGCAACAGCCGCTCTGCATCAGGGCGTCGCATGCCCGTCTCTGCGCGTAAAGGATGCTCAACAACGGCTCTTAGTATAGGTATCACACCTATTTTGATCAGTTCGCACATGCCGTTGACAATTGAGAGATCATGCTCTCCCAAGCCGACGAGGATATTGGAAAACACTCTGTTTCGGCCGAAAATCTCTACTGCGCCTTTAAGGGCCTCCAAAATGAAGTCGAGTGAGAGGCCGGGGCACATGTGCTCAAAGAGCTGACGATCCATTGTTTCGACGTTGTACTTGATTTCGTCAGCTCCAGCTTCTTTCAACAACTTAGTTGAATTTGGCGTTGGATAAACGGATACGCCGATCGGGAGATCGTATTTCTCTCTCAGCGCGTGAACGATAGCTGCGATCCGCTCGGCTTCGCGTTGCGCTGACGTTTCGACGCCGGAGGTCAACGCGATAGCCTTTAGCTTGCTTGCGAGCTTTGGATCGGCAAGAATTCGTGAAATCGTTGTCTCAACATCGCTCTGGCTCTTTACTGAACCTCCAAGAAGCGGCACCGGGCAGTACTGACAGTCGAATATGCATACCTCGCTTACCGTGATGTACGCTTGTCCGGGGCAATGAGCGATGGCATCCTCCAGATATCCACGAACGATTTCTGTGTTGTGATCGCGGATAACTATTTCATCCTCTTCGAGCGATGCCTTGAGCCGAGAACCATGTTTTATTCCTAAACGCACTCTGTGACCGTCAAAACGTAAAAAGAACGACGTAAGCCCCGCACCGGGCCCGGAAGCAGGAGTTGTAATGCGCCCGAGGACCCGTTCATCGATATCAACACCCCCCTCTGCAATAAGAAAGGCTTTGATCTTCGCGCTCCTGTCCGTCACTTCACCGTTCATATATATCCTTGAAGCAGCATTAGACTACATATAAGCTAAGTTTTCCACTGGAATTGTTATCATCTCTACCATTATATCAAAATCATGCCAAGCGCAACTAGGTCCAACAAACAGGCACGAAGAGACTACTATCCTCAAGGCGATGAACTCGAACGAGTGTGCGCTGACATACGCTCGCATCAAAGTGCATTGATAGCCTTTTCAGGCGGAGTTGACAGTTCGGTTGTTGCAGCGCTGGCCAAGCAAGCTTTGGGAGACGCAGCAGTTGCCGTGACGGTAGATAACGGTGCGCTTCGTTGCGGCGAGATTGACCACGCCGCTACGATCGCTAGCGGCATAGGAATTCGCCACCTCGTTACTAACGTAGATCCATTGACCGTATTCAAGGTGAAGCTTAGCGATCCTGAACGATGTTATTACTGCAAGAAGTTAGTCTTTGGCGTGCTACGCGGCTTGGCTGATGAACTAAACCTCACCGCGGTAATGGACGGCACGAATGCGTCTGACCTCGACGTTTATAGGCCTGGTCTGAAAGCTTTGAGGGAACTCGGCGTTGTGTCTCCACTAGTCGACCTGACCAAAGATGAGGTAAGAAGCTTCGCCCGGAAACTAGGCTTATCGAATGCAGACGCGCCTTCTGTCGCTTGTCTTCTCACCTCATTTCCTTACGGCACAACAATAACTAGGGAACGAATCGAAAGGCTGAAAGACGCTGAACGTGCATTAAAGGCGATTGGCATCGCGAAAGCAAAAGTCAGAGACCACAATCACCTCGCGCGCATTGAAGTCGACAGAGATGAGGCCGAAAAGGTTGTAGCGCAATCGTCGATGATAGCTGACACGTTCAGGGAGCTCGGATTTACCTATGTTACGTTGGATCTCCAATGGTTCCGATCGGGGAGCATGGAAGTTGCACTTAGTAGGACGAAAAGAGAGTCCGCAAGTGGGGATTATTAGGGGCACACGCGTATTCTTATTGGGTATTGATTCGAGCTAGCGTGTTGCTGTGTCGTTAGCCTCCCTCAAACACAGCACTGTGGTTCTTCCAACAAAGAGGCTGGTATTTCAGAGTCGAGCCCAATGAAGCTCTTCGGCAGCTTGGTATCAAGATCTTTAAAATCAAACTGTTGCCGATGCGTCAGCAGGGGACAATCGCGTCTCGCAACTACTTGACAGATTATTGTGCTAACTAGCCGGTGGAACGTTGGCGTCTGCAGAATGGATTTTTTGTTAGCGTAGCTAAACGACCTCACTGGAAGTGGTTGTCGTTACGCACGAGGTGCTGAAATCGTAATCCATAAGTATCAACGCGATGACCCCTGCGCGTGCAAGTTGCTGGCAAGAGGGTAACGAAGTGCGGCTTCGTATTGTTGGCTATTATCCTTATCGGCGCATTTCTCAGGCTCTATCATTTGGGGGCGCAAAGCATCTGGTTCGACGAAGCCTTTTCCGTGTGGGTATCTAAGCTGGCAGTGCCTCAGATGGTGCAAGCTACGGCAGTGGATGTGCATCCCCCCCTCTACTACGTTCTCCTACACTACTGGATTACGGTTTTTGGGACATCTGAGTCTGCTGTCAGGCTTCTATCGGCTCTCTTCGGCGTTTTCGCGATACCGATGATCTATGTCTTGGGCCGGCAACTCTTTAACGAGGAGGCAGGGCTGGTGGCTGCGCTCATTCTCGCGCTATCATCGTTCAACATTCAGTACTCGCAAGAGACACGGATGTACAGTTTAATGGCCCTCCTAGCCCTCCTCTCAATGTACTTCTTCTTACGCTTCTTGCAGCAGAGTAACCTCGTTTCGTCAGCTGGCTACGCGCTCTCTACGACGCTTTTGGTGTACACCCACATTTATGGCTTGTTCGTCGTCATTGTCCAGAACGTCTACGTAGTGACTCTCTTGTTGCTATCAAGAAATCGCGCATATTCGTTAAGACGGTGGGCAGCGTTACAAGCGATCGTTGTAGCGCTTTTTATTCCGTGGATCGCCGTTTTGATCAGACAAATCCCGCAGCGTGAAGCGACGATTTCATCGCTTGTACCCCCTACGGCGGCCACAATTGTTGACACATTTGTTAACTATTCCGGCATGGGGGCGTTGATGCTGCTCTTCCTAGGCTTTTCGGCGCTTTCATTATTTACATATCGAAAAGTGCACGGATCCATGAATTGGAAAGCGCCACTGAAAGCTCTTGAAAGCTACTCATGGGAAGTGAGCATTCAAGATGCAGCACCAGTGTACTTTCTCGCCGTATGGTTGATCACCATCAATCTGATACCATTCATTATCTCTCGCTTTTCCGCCCCCATCTACCTCGTGCGATACACGATCGCAGCTTCAGTGGCGCTTTACCTGCTCGTGGCAAAGGGGATAGTCAATATCAAGCACAGGTACACGAAGCTAGCCGTTATTGGCATCATTGTCGTATTATCAGTGGCGAACTTGCAGGTGTACTACACCTCTATAACAAAACCACAAGGGCGAGAGGCGACTAGCTTGATTGACGCAAACTTCAGAAGCGGGGACGTCGTCTTGGTTGCGCCGAGCTGGGATCACGCCGTTTTTGACTACTACAACAACAGGACAGATGTCGTCGTCAAACCAATCTACTCGTGGGCCGTCGCCGACAAACCAACCAAATTTTGGGCGACGCCGTCGGGCAATCGTCCTGAAGACAAAATAAAAGAAATTCAGACAGATGTCAATAGTCGCGATAGAGTATGGCTTCTCGCTGCAAGATTTGCGGACGGAACGGCCGCGGAGAATTTTACTTTAAACATCCTCAATGAATCATACGTGAACGTCTACAAGAAGAGTTATTATGTTTATGACGTTTACTTGTTTGAGAAGCGCACGTGAGCATCCGCCGGCCTCAGCTTACGGCAATAATGTTCAGTCAACGCCCCGCCTGACGAGCGCGACAAATTTGAGTGGCGCAGCAGTCGCGAGAAACGAAGAAATGGGACAGTGGCTTTGGAGGCTCTCGCTCTGACAAGCGCGGGGTCGTTATTGCCTTGTTGACCAGCAAAGGTTCGCTGCGCGTGTTGCACGCGCTTGTAAGATTATTCGAGCTTTCCTTACCCTTCATCGGTGCGCGCGAAGAGAGGCGACATCTGCCGGAGTTCATCGACGATTCCGGGCAGCACTTCTTTAACGTATTGAATGTCCGCTTCCGTTGTATCACGTCCGAGCGTCAATCTCAGAGACCCATGAGCATCCACGGGATCCAATCCGATTGCAAGAAGCACATGCGAGGGCTCAAGCTTCTTTGAAGAGCACGCAGAACCGGTCGATCCGGCAACCCCTTTCGCATTGAGACGTAGCACGAGTGACTCTCCTTCGATGTAGCTAAAGCTGAAATTGGCGTTGTTAGGAAGACGGCGTTCTCTTCCGCCGTTGAGCCGCGCGTAGGGTATCTCCCTCAACACGGCATCAATAAGCGTGTCTCTCAGCCCCTGTATGCGCTTATTGTCCGCGAAATCTTTGACAGCTAGTCGCATTGCCTCGCCAAAGCCCACAATGCCCGAAACGTTCTCTGTGCCGCTTCTCAGTCCGCGTTCGTGGCCACCTCCAAAGATGAGCGGCGTCAGCTTGGTGCCCTTTCGGATGTATATGCAGCCGACGCCCTTAGGCCCATAGATCTTGTGTGACGAGATGGACAGCATATGCACATTGAGGTCATTCACGTTCACCGGAATTTTTCCGACGCTCTGAACGGCATCGGTGTGCATGTAAATCTCGTGTGACGCTGCGATCGCTCCAACCGCAGCTATAGGTTGTATTGAACCAATTTCGTTGTTGGCGTGCATTATTGATATGAGTCGCGTGTTGTCTCTGATCGCTTCTTCAACCTCAGTGGGATTTATGCGCCCGTCATGGCTCACCGAAACGTAAGTCACCTCGTGGCCGAGTCGTTCAAGGGACTTACACGTCTCCAAAACCGCAGGATGCTCGATTGCCGACGTGATGACATGACCTTTGCCGCGTCTGCCGCCCTGGAGCACGCCGCGCAACGCCATGTTATCCGATTCCGTCCCGCCAGAAGTAAAGACAATCTCCGAGGGGGTCGCTCCGATCGCTTGTGCTATCTGCTCTCTAGCGCGTTCTATAGCCGCACGTGCGTCAAGTCCGTACGAATGGAGGCTCGACGGGTTTCCAAAACGCTCCGAGAAGTATGGGTGCATCACTTCGAGGATCTCCGGACGCATCGGAGTTGTTGCGGCGTGGTCAAGATAGATCATAGTGTCACATCTCTCGATTGTTTAACGTCGTATTTAACCACTCACGTCGACGCAGAACGGGGCGGCCTTTGCGATGACGAGTCCCGCAGCAGGGGGGCCTCGCAAGAAAGCCGTCCTCGTGCTACGAGCCGACCACTTTATAGTAATGCGCATAGCCGTTCGTATAAATTTTGTCGAAGCTCTTTCTTCCGCTGTCAATTGCGACGATGCGCGCCTGCCACTGCGTGACATTCTGATTGCTCAACCCCCACTGTCCGTTATAGAGATGCTCGTGGTAGTATTTTGGTGGCACGGCAGTAAGGAGCAAGTAGTTAATTCCGACGTGGGCTGAGCTATTCCATTGTTGGAGATACTGGGGATAGATGTAGTCAAGCACCGTGTAGTTTCCAGCTTCTGTTAGCGGCGTGTGAGTCACGAGGGCACCCGTATAGTACCAATACACCATCTCGTTTTTGTAGTCAGTCATGGTGGCGTTGCCGCGGTCTTTTCCTGCCGTCCACTGTGCAGCAGCGATAACGCCACTATCTGGCGGTGAGGTAATCGCGAAGCTTACCTCGTAGTTTACGGCAAGAACGGCTGCATTGACCGACGCCAGTGCGAGAAGTGTCGCAATCAAGGTGGGAGCGAACCAACGTTTCGTGACGCGAGCGCCGCTTGATACCAGGATGAGACCTGCAGTAGCAACAAGGCCATAGACAAAGGCAACCCACGTCGTAAAGCGGCTACCCAAGTCCACAGAGGCAAGCGCTTCGATTGACTGAAGTTGAGCAGGAAGCGTGCCTGCCCTCGTCGTGCTGGCCTGCAAAACGAAACCGAACGCCGCCACCAGCATTAGCAAAAGGAGAGTTAGGGACAGGTAGCGCGTGTAGGTTACGTCGATCTCGTCAGATTCGTGACGGTTGGTAGCGACGGCATGCGCGCCAGCGTAGAGCACGAGCGGAGCCAGCGGCAAAAAGAAGGGCACGTACCCCGACTGTAGTCCCGTTGCGACGGAATACGCGACCGCCCCGACGCCCAGCAGCAGCGTTGAAGCCGCATAATATTCGCGCTTGTCGTTCGAGAGCCCCTGAAGTATGTGCCGCGGGCGCGTCAGTAATCTCACGGCGGCCGAACGAGGCGTTTGCGAACGCCAAAAAACAGCATAGCACAGCGCGAAAATCGCATAGAGCACTGCCAACGCAAGTACTGTATAAAAATAGATGCCGACGTACGGGCCGTTGTAACCGTTGAGCGCGTGGTAGTAGATCCACCAGGGCACGAAAATGGCAGCGATGTACGCGGGGGCGGCGTAATTCAGTGAGGATACGATGAAGGGCATCGCGAGGATTGCGATCATCAGAAAGCTGATGTGGTGGGTGAAGATTGTTACGAACAGTATCGCGGACAGCATCGAAAACGCGTACAAGCGCGATGTCCGCCCATCGTAGTAGAGATACAATAAGAGCAGCGCCCCGCAAAAGAGGATGAATCCTACGTTCTCTTCGATCATTCGCGACTGTTGGCGCGTGATACCCACAAATACGCCGGCTAGAAGGATCATGACTGGAATCCCCCAGCTGGTAACCCTTCCTGAGCGGGACGTTATGAGATACGCGACGGCGACCATGACGAGCGGCGTCGCTACTTGTAGGAAGTATAGCGCAAGCGTGACGAGGTCAACGCCGGTAAAAACGGTAAGCGCCGCCAGCAGCGCTTCGAGGCCTACTGAATACGCACCGTAGTACAAGGACTGCGATTCGGTCGGAGAGTAGTGCCCGGTGACGACGTATTTATTGGTATCACCGAGGAGCTTCCACGAATCGACGTCTTGCGAATCGCCCCACTGAGTCAGTGAATAGCCCACCCTGAACACGATCAGCACGAGCGCGACGGCAAGGAGTGCGACGAGGTACTTACGGTTCATTCTCTCACCTTCGTATCTCGGCGCGCGTTTTCAGCAGGCACCGTAGCATCGGCAGGGCGTCTCTAGTGACGCTGACCTTGCTGTTTGATTTGTCACTCCACGTGATGGGCACCTCGACGATGGCAAACCCTTGCTGGTGCGCCTTCGCGATGAGTTCAGCGTCAAACGCAAATCCGTCGCAGGCGACGTTGAGTGCGGTCCACACGCCGCGGCGAAACGCCTTGCATCCACACTGAAAATCCCGTACGTCGGTATCGAGCAGGACGCGTGCGAGGAGGCTGTAGATTGACCCCGAGACTCGCCTCGAAAGCGGTTGCGGGCAGACAATGACCGAGGCGGGGAGGTCTCTCGATCCGACGGCAAGATCGGCTCCGTCGTTTATCGCAGCTGCGACTCGCATGAAGTCTCTCGGATGGATCGATCCGTCCCCATCGATGAAGCCGAGCACGTCTCCCGTCGCCAGAGCAAGTCCCCGCTTTACCGCGGCACCCTTGCCGGTCAAAGTGCGGCTGCTCGTGAGCACCACGTTGTCGTTGCGCAAGGCGAATTCCTGCACGATATTCGGCGTCCTGTCCGTCGATGCGTCTTCGGCGACGATGAGTTCCACGCCAGCGAACGCGCTGAACGCTTCGAGAAGCCCAGCTATTTCATCGGCTTCATTGTGTGCTGGAATAACAATGGAAATCATTCTCTTCTCCTAACACGCACATTCGGGCATAAAGATTGTTCTACGCGGAGCGAGCGGTCGTTGATGTGACGGCGATCAGCGCCTCGATATCGAGCGTGCACGAAAAAAAGCGTGATTTTTGGAGTGCAACAATAATAAATAATAGCTATCGCAATACGGTCACTGTTCACTCGCTGTGCAGCGACTGTTTTGGAGGCGCAGGTGTCAAAAAGCTTAGAGGAGATTAACGAACGCATTCACGATGGAAGCGTTCACGTCGTAACGGCTGACGAAATGACGCGCCTCGTCGGCGAGCTGGGGCCAGATAGCGCAGCAAAAGAGGTCGACGTTGTCACCACGGGCACGTTTGGTGCGATGTGCTCGTCTGGCGTGTGGATGAACTTCGGCCACTCAGATCCGCCGATCAAGATGACCAAGGTCTGGCTCAACGACGTCGAAGCGTACACCGGGGTCGCCTCGGTGGACGCGTTCATAGGTGCGACCCAGCTTTCAGAGACGCGCGGTCTTGAGTATGGAGGGGCGCACGTCATCGAAGATCTGGTCGCCCGCAGGGAGGTCTATTTAAAGGCCGTTGGCTATGCTACCGACTGCTACCCGCGCCGAAGCGTGGAGACTGCGATCACCATTGGGGACCTTAACGAGGCGACTATGCTGAATCCGCGCAACGCGTATCAGCGGTACAACGTCGCGACCAACTCCACAGACAGAGTGTTGTACACGTATATGGGAACGTTGCTGCCGCGGTACGGAAATGCGACCTATTCTGGCTCCGGCACGCTCTCGCCGATCAACAACGACCCTGATTATGAGACTATCGGCGTGGGTACGAAGATCTTCCTTTGCGGTGCTGAAGGGTACGTCGTGGGTCACGGGACGCAGCACGACCCTGAGAACAACTTCGGCACGCTCATGGTGTCCGGTGACCTTAAGGCGATGAGCACCGACTACCTCAGAGCTGCGATTCTCCACAAGTATGGTACGTCAATGTACGTGGGCATCGGTGTGCCGATTCCCGTACTCAACGAAGGGATTGCGCGCAAAACGGCCATCAGCGATGCTGAAATCCTTACGACGGTCCTCGATTACGGCGTAGGTCGCCGCGAGCGGCCGCAGCTAAAGACAGTCAGCTATGCAGAGTTAAAATCCGGAATAATTGATCTCAATGGGAAGGAAGTGCGTACATCATCCATGTCGAGCTTCTTCAAGGCAAAAGAAATCGCTACAGAACTTGCCGACAGGATCCGAAAGGGCACGTTTGAGCTCGCCCTGCCAACGGTGCGGCTCCCAGACCGTGCTACACAGAAGCCGATGAAGCAGCTTTCTGAGGCGCCACTTGTGCGAGAAGTGATGCTCCCAAGCATCACCGTGCGTGAGGCGATTAGCGTACAAGACGCAGCGAAGATTATCATCGGGAAGCAGGTGAATCACCTGCCGGTGGTCTCAGCAGACAACAAGCTCATCGGCATTGTCACGGCGTACGATATCTCAAAGGCAGTTGCTCTGGACAAGGGCGATAGCCTAAAAGGGATAATGACGCGCCGCGTCATTACAGCGACGCCTGAGGAGCCTATTGACCTTGCGGCACGGCGTCTCGAGCGGCACAACATCTCGGCACTTCCCGTTGTCGATCACGCCAACGCCGTCGTCGGCATAATAACGAGTGAGGATCTGAGCAAGCTCCTCGCATGCAGGTGAACCGACCAAGAGGGTATCTGTGAAGATCATATTGAAGTTTCCACAAGAGGTTATGCAGGACCCGCTGCTGGCCGACGTCGTGCTCGAAACGGGCGTCCGTATCAACATCGATCGGGCGTTGGTAGACGCCTCCATTGGAGAAATCGTGATCGATGTGCCCGACGAACGCGTCGAAGAGGTCGCTGCGGCATTCAGGAAGCGCGGTACGGAGGTGCGTGAAATGGACACGCCAGTGCTATTCGATGAAACTGAGTGTGTGCAGTGCGGCGCTTGCGTGTCAGTGTGTCCCGTGGAGGTTTTTAAGTACAACGAGGATAGGTCGATCTCCATCGACCTCACGCGATGTGTGCTCTGCAAGACCTGCATGGCGATGTGCCCCCACGGCGCCCTGAAGACTGCTGAGGAATGAAGGAGAAGTTCCAGCTCAAGCAGACGGTCGTTACGATCATTGCCGACGCGCCCGAGCACATCGAGAGTGCGAAACAGGCGATTCGCGCGCACCGACATAGCTTGGAACGTTTTATCGCACTAAATCCTTTCTTCCGTTTCGCGCTTGAACCCGTTGACGATTACATTGGAGACCCTCCGGACATCGTTCGCCGGATGTTCGTCGCCTCATCGGCGGCAAAGGTCGGTCCAATGGCTGCGGTTGCGGGCGTTATCGCTGATCTTGCCGTTGAGGCAATGGTTGACGCAGGCGCGTTGTACGCCATCGTCGACAATGGGGGCGATATCGCGCTAGCGAGTGACCGCGACGTAATCGTCGGTATATATGGTGGCTCTTCCTTCAAAGACGTGGGTTTCAAGATTGAACCGACCCGATTTCTCGGTATCTGCACGTCCTCTGCGACGGTTGGCCCGTCTATCACCTTCGGCACGGCAGATGTCGCGTGCGTGGTCGCCGAAACGGCGTGTTTGGCCGACGCGGCCGCGTCGGCGCTTGGGAACTTAAGCACCGACCCTCAAACGGCCTTTGGCGCGATAGAGGGCATAAGCGGCGTTTTTGGCGCTCTTTTGATCGTCGAGGACAAGCTTGTCACGTGGGGCATGCTTCCCCCGCTCGTCCGTGTCTCCCTTGACGCGGCGTGCATCACGCACGCATGAGGCCCGGAAAACGCGTATTGCGAGTAGCGCCCTCTTGGCAGCTTGACGTCGCTTGAGCTCGCATCGTGAGTTGGCGGCAAGGTTCCGGAATGATTACGGCACAACTAAGGGTGGTCGCGGCACCATGCGATCGTCTTTGTCAAACCGTCGATGAGGTTGACGTGCGGCTCCCATCCAAGCGCTTTGATGCGCGCGATATCTGCCCACATCCTTTCGATTTCGACGCCCGTCGACCTGCGCTGCGCGCGTTGAGATGATACAGTTAGACGTTTGCCGAGGATCTCCGCAACGCGCGTGACAAGCATTTCTATACTGATCTCGACTCCTGATGCGACGTTGTAAATTCCATCGCCGGCGGTAGCGAGTAGTAACAAAGCTTCAATGACGTCGTCGACGAAGGTAAAATCCCGCGTAGGCGTAAGGTTGCCCATCGTCAGCGTGTCTTGAGTGAGCGCTTGTTTGACAATTCGCGGTACAACGAAGTCGGGATTTTGGCGAGGTCCATAGGTATTAAAGAGCCGCGCAATGGCAATCGGTATGCCGTATGCGCTACCATATGCGGATACGAAAGTCTCTGCCGCTACCTTGCTCGCCGCATAGGGTTCTCGAGCGTGAAGGGGGTGCTCTTCGTCGATGGGGACGTAGCGGGGCGTTCCGTACACGTGGGCGGTGCTGACAAACACGAACCTCTCTACAGACGACGAGCGCCTGATCGCTTCTAGGACAGTTATAGTCCCTGCCGTATTCGTCTCGAACGTTTGGCGTGGATCATCGAGCGCACGGCCAACGTGCGACACGGCGGCCAAATGGAACACGGTTGACGCGTCGCTGATTGAAAACGGGTGGCTAAGATCGCCTTGCACGACGCAGAGATGGCCCAACTCTTTAGCAATGCGGTCGGGGTTTCCCCGGACGAGGACACTCACAGCGGCCCCGTGACGCGTTAGACGGTCGACCAAGTGCGAACCAAGGAATCCCGTAGCGCCTGTTACGAAAACCTTTTCTAGTTTGCTCATCTCAAATCGTCCATTGCGTCGTTAGAGCGTGGAATCCCTGCGTCACTTCCGCTCGAGCTCTCTTAGCGGAGTTTGCACCCGATCCCTTCGAGCAGCTCCGTAACGTCGTGCTGCAGCCGTTCGACATCGCCATCGATATAGGTCGAAACGCGAAACGTGTAACTCTGGCGCGGCGCGTACTGATCAACCACACCTACCGCAGTCACGTCAGCGATGGTTGAAAGCACGCGGGCGACGATCTTGGGGTCTGCTCCGGGAGGAAATACCGCGGAAAAATCCCGATAGCGCTGTCCTCGCGCCAGCCGGTATCGCGCGACATCTTCTTCGGACATCAATTGTACGTTTTCGGTCTTTAAGATAACGTCTTTAGATCGTTCTTCGATCGCGATTTCGCGCTGCGAAGCGCTTTTTATCACGCCGACGTGAACCGCTCCGGTGTAAACGTTTCTCAGTCCGCGCGTGCTTCCGATGGATCGTTTGAAGTCTTCCACCTCCTTGATGTCGGCCATGATGAGCTTATTCGAACGCTTTAAGGCAGGCTCAGCGTCGCCAAAGTGCTTTGCGGCCCGCTTCATCGTTGCGACGAACGCATCGTGATCCTTCGCGTTGATGATATCGACGAGCGCAGCGCACTGCGTCAGAAAGGCCTCGTGGACGGATCGATCTGCGTTCATCTGGATTGATGCGTATAGCGCGGGGTTTTGCCCCAGAATTCGCCCGACGAAATCTATGAAAATCTCGTAGACAGGGCTCATAAAGCGGCGTGAACGCTTGATATCAAAGTGGAGCGCTTCGAGCGTAACGCCCGTGGCGATATATCCAAAGTGGGTTAATCCTTGAATCACCGACATAAGGTGGTCGTGCTCTTCTGCAGAGAGCTCTTCCACGTGAGCGCCAGCATTCTCGAAAAGATCGACCAGAAACCGACGTCCGCGTTCGCCGCGCACCGGCGTTACGATGACGGTCTGCCCCTCCATGTCGGGCATGCTGGGACCAAAAAGGGGGTGGACGCTCACGAGTTCGACGTCTTGCGGCGCGCTTGTCAGCATCTGTTTTACAGGCTTAACCTTCACCGACGCAATGTCGAAGAGCACTGCACCTGGCTTCATCTGAGGCGCGACCTGCGCAATGACGTTGCAGGTCACGTCGATAGGCACGGCGATGACGACTATGTCGTAGTCTGCACAGTGCGCGTGTGACGACTGGCCGACCAGGGTGACATCCATCTCTCGTTCGGAAAGAAATCGTTCAAACCAACGTCCCATCTCCCCATAGCCACCGACGATCGCTGCCTGGAGTGACATTATCGCTGATCCTCGTTCTCTGCGTCGTTCGCGCGCTGGAGTGCGTCGCGCACTGCGGCTTCCATAATCTGCACGGGTGGCTCTAAGGCGGTCCATAAGGCAAAGGACGCAGCGCCTTGGTGCACCAACATCTTTACGCCATCAATCGTTTGCGCTCCTGCGGCGCGGGCCTCGCGTAATAAGGGGGTCTCAAGCGGGTGATAAACGATATCGAACACGACGAGCCCAGGATGCATTTGAGGCGATCTAACGAGCGTTTGCCCGTCAAGGACGCCGTGCATGCCGACGGTCGTGGCGTTGATCAGTACACGTGCCTCGCGCAGTAGGCGATCGATCTCGACGAGGCCGTGCGCCTCGACGTCGCCGCAGCCGCAGTCGATGTTCGCTGTGGTCATCTGCCGGGCGAGGATAAGCGACCTGCTCGCCGTCCGGTTGGCAATGAGTACGCGTGCTCCGTCGAGAAGCAGTTGCGCAGCGATCGCCTTTGCGGCGCCGCCAGCACCAAGAAGCAGGACAGTGGTGCCTTTAACCGTTATTCCCGCCTCTTCGAGTGCCCTGACCGCCCCAATGCCGTCGGTGTTGTAGCCCGTCCCCCCACGGTCTATGGTGTTGACCGCCCCGATGCGTTTTGCAAGGGCTTCAGGGTTGCAGTGCTGTAGAGCGGCCTCTTTGAGTGGAAAGGTGACGTTGAGTCCGCCGAACCCTAGCGCTTGGGCTCCGCGTATTGCCGTTTCTACACGCTTCTCATCCACGTCGAAGGCGTAATACGCGGCGTCGAGGTCAAGCGCCTTGAACGCGGCATTATGCATGGAAGGGGAGAGCGAGTGGCCTATGGGGCTGCCGAGCACGCCATAAACGGTCGTTACTGCCATGACCGGATCTCTTCAAGCGCACGATTTAGCCGTGAAACGCTGAGCATCCCAGGCGACGCGCGCTTTCCGGTAAACCCGTACGGCCGCATCTTGGGGGATATGTGCTGCCCGACATACCCGTAGAGCAGTGATGAACCGTAAATCCCCATAAGTGGCCTGATGTGCGACCCGCGTGCTCCCATGGGCACGACGGAGAACGTTAAGCCCTCTTCTTGTGCGGCAAGGCTTACGTCGAGCACTCTCGGCGCGTCACGCAGGTGTTCGATGGTGACTGCAAGCTTGACGACGTCGCCGAAGCTGCTTGCGGTGCGCATGATCTCGAGCATCGCTGCTTCTGTGGGCGTCCCGTCGAGATCGTGGTAGGAGAGCAGCGTCGGACGCCCCTGGGTAGCTGCTTCAGCCAACAGCTCGTCCCTGTCGGGCGCCATGAGCTCAATGTCAACGATAGATGCGTACGGTATGAGGGGGCCAAGCTGGTCTCGGCGGTTGATCGTGGCGTTGCCGCCCTCGTCGACCCGGCGATTCGTGAGGATGACAGGCAGGGAGACCTGCTCGAGGTCGCGCAGCACGCCATCTATGTCATCGGCAAGATCGACCCGAAACTCGATAATATCTACTCCTTCCTCAACGGCCTGCTGTGCCTGACTTGGCTGGTAAATGACGCCGACGATCTTCGGCCCCTCCTCTCCTCCGACAATCACGTCGCGCAGCTGAATCATGTGATCACCTCTCGATAAGCGTCTCTTCGACACCGATGCCGAAATGCCGTCCCGCTCGCTCGTAGTGCGCAAGGACGACGTCTCCTGGCTTCAATGCGGTAACGGCAACGGGAGTACCTCCTTCGGCTACGAGCTTTATGGTTTCGGCGTTTTGAAGCAGCGTTTTTATCGTCGTGCCCTCCACGTCTGCCTCGATGAGCATGAGGGGGCGCCGCTCAATTTTTATGCGGCCGACCACGCCGTGACGCGTCTCTCCATTACTACGCACAATCATCACTTCGTCGCCCGCTTCGAGCTCAGAGAGATAGCGCGTCTTGCCGTTCTCATAGATGTACGCGTGTACGGGTCCGGCGTTTACGCGAAACGGCCTGGGAGCGACGTACGGACTCTCCTCCGTCTCTGCGTGAACCAAGAAGAATCCGTTTGCGCCTGACCCGATAAGCATGCCTTCGCCGCTCATCATCAGAGAACACGTGTCGATGCATACGCGATCGCCCATTCCGACGGGCCTCACCGTCGTTACGGTGG
The DNA here is from genome assembly GCA_049578125.1 of Halobacteriota archaeon. Taxonomy (GTDB): domain Archaea; phylum Halobacteriota; class Bog-38; order Methanoflorentales; family Methanoflorentaceae; genus Methanoflorens. The sequence goes on along the minus strand of JBAULJ010000175.1, from coordinate 5,677 downwards.
CGGGCACGAGCTCTACAACGTGCTCTGATTTGCGCGCAAAATCCATCGTTTTGGCAATTTGGGACAGATCGGCAGTATCGAGAAGCACCCCATCAGCGCCGTGTTCTAGGGTCTCGAGCGCGGTTTTAGCCTCTTCGAGCGATCTGACACCGGCGATGATTTCGACGGTTCCTTGCAAGGCAGCAATGAGGTTTTCTAGGGGGATAACCTTCCAATCCGTTCCGATGACGATGAGGTGGTCGCACGCAGTCGCGACTTCTCGCGCAAACTGTTCGTGGGCTTTGTCGGAGATCACGACATAAGCGGCCGTCTCGGAGGTCAGCGAGATCAGCCGCTTGTAGTCTTCGGCGTCGGTGGTCGCGCGCGTCAGGGGAAGCGTTCCGTCGCCTTCTCCGCCCCTTCCGACGACGCGGACGTCAGCGTGATCGCTCCCCCCCTCGTCGAACGCGGCCACCTTAATCGCGCCGAGCTGCTTGACGGCATCCACGTCGGCCTCGCCGACGAGCACGCAATCCGCACCCGACTCGAGCGCGAAGGTAATAATCGGCTTTCGCTCCTCCCACGAGCCTTCATCGGCCTTGATCCAGACGCTCTTCATTAGTTACCACCCATGCAATTGCACCCAGTCATTTAACGTTAACGCTCAAGCTCCTTCAGCGCTTCGTCCACGGCGGCGTTCTCGTGCACGATGTGCGATATCGCGCGTACGATGTGGGTCGGCTTGTCGTGCTGGAATACGTTGCGTCCAATTGCCACGCCTCGTGCGCCCGCCGCAATCGCGTCTGAAATCATCTGGAGGAGCTCAGCGTCGGTTTCTACTTTGGGCCCCCCGGCAATGATAACGGGGATGGGACAGCTCTCGACCACCCGTCCGAACGAATCGGGGTCGCCCGTGTAGTTCGTCTTGATCATGTCGGCACCGAGCTCTGCGCCGGCTCGCGCGGCGTGGGCGACGACCTCCTCGGCGTACTGGTCGGTGACTTTAGCCCCGCGCGGGTACATCATGGCGAGCAGCGGCATGCCCCACTCGCTACAGCGCTCGGCAATCGTACCGAGCTTCTGAAGCTGGTTGGATTCCGTTTCGGACCCGATGTTGATGTGTACGCTGACTGCGTCGGCGCCGACTTTGAGCGCCTCCTCGACCGAACATACGAGCACCTTATCGTTTGGATCGGGGCCCAGCGCCGTCGAAGCGCTCATGTGTATGATCAATCCGATGTCTCGCCCGAACCCGCGGTGGCCGTGTGGCACCATGCCCTTTTGCATGAGGACCGCGTTCGCGCCTCCGGCGGCCACCTTGTTGACCATGTCGGACAGGTTGACAAGGCCCTTGACGGGGCCGATCGAGATGCCGTGATCCATAGGGATGACCACGATGTTGCCGCTGTCGCGGTTGGTAATTCGCTCAAGCCGCACTAGTTTTCCGATTTCCATGCTTATTCCTCAATATTGCTAAAGTGTAACACTGTAGCACGAGCACCCATATAAACTTTTTCGAAGAACCTTATTAGCCTAGCAAACACAAGGAAGAACGATGCTCGTTGGCGTGCTGGGGCCGGAGGGGACTTACAGCGAGATGGCAGCGTTGGCCTTGGGCTATGCCGAGGGCGCCCTGTGCTACTTCACCACTATTGAAGACGTCGCGCGCGACCTCATCGAACGCCGACTCGACTGCGGCGTCATCCCTTTGGAGAACTCTATTGAGGGATCGGTCGGAACCACGCTCGACGTACTCCTCACCCTCCCGGTGCAAATCGTCCGCGAGATCGTGCTCCCCATACGCCACTATCTTGCGGCCCGGGAGGGGGCGGACATTCACGTCGTCTACTCTCACTGGCAGGCAATCGCTCAGTGCAACGCTTTTTTACGTGCGTTTGGCCGGGAAGTCGTCGCAGTGAGCAGCACGTCACAGGCCGCACGTATGGCGAGCGAGAACGGACGTGCGGCAGCGATCGCTTCATCGCGCGCGGCCGAACGCTTTGGCCTGCAGATCGTCCAGACCGACATCCAGGACGTTGAAGACAACTTCACTCGATTCGTCGTCATCGCGCGTCGCGGCCGACGGGCAGAGGCGCACGCGGGCACAAAGACGTCTGTCGTGCTCGAGCTCAAGCGGAATAGGCCAGGAGCGCTCTATGAGGTGCTTCACGTGTTTGCCGAACGTCAGTTGAACCTGACGAAAATCGAGTCGCGGCCCGCAAAGCGGTCGCTCGGTGAGTATGTGTTCTACATCGATCTTGAGGGGAATGCCTCCGACGCCGCGGTCGTGGGCGCTTTCACCGCGCTGCAATCGCACGTCTCGCGATTGAAGGTACTCGGATCGTACACCTCCGAAACCCATTTGACGTCGTAACGTCAATGGCACCACGATGCGTGCGGACGCCGCCCTCATAGCAGGTGCGTTTGTCGGATCGATGGCGCTCACCGTCGTTCTCATCGTGGTGCTTCATATACCCGTCGTGTTCTTATTCCTCCCGATTATCCCGTTTCTGCTGCGCCCACGACGCCGGGCTGCGGTCAAACGCTGTGCGTCGTGCGGGTGGCAAACGGACGACCCGCGCCACGACTACTGCCCGTGCGACGGCAGCGCGCTGGTCACAGATACTATATATTGAAGGGCACAATGAGGAGAGCGAATGAAGCTGCTCGCGACCGACGTCGACAACACCCTCACGGGTGACCGTGCCGCCTATCACCGGCTGGTCGTCCTGCTCTCGGCGAATCGCGACGTGACGATCGCCTACGTCACCGGGCGCGACAAGATTCAGACGTTTGAGATCATGGATGCCGAGTGCCTGCGCGAGCCGGACTACACGCTGTGCAACGTAGGCACCGAGGTCTATGTGGGCCCTGACTACCGGAGGGATGACGCGTGGACGCGCCACATCGATCGCCACTGGGACCGGCTCGAGGTGCAGGAGGCACTGGCGACCATCCCCTATCTTTTCCAACAATCGCGCCAGTTTGAGTTTAAGCAGAGCTATCATCTTTTTCACAAGGCTGATGTTGTCATTCCTGAAATCCACGAGCGACTCGATGAAATCGGCATTGCACACAAGGTTATCTATTCGAGTGGGACGGACCTCGACGTGATTCCCGCGAAAGCGGGAAAGGGAGAAGCGGTTGATTACGTCAGAAAGAGGCTTAGAATTCGTCGAAAGCACGTCCTCGCTGCCGGCGACAGCGGAAATGATATCGGGCTGCTCTCTGCCGGGTTTTTAGCGGTCGTCGTCGGGAACCACAAAGCGGAGCTCAATGCTGACGCGCTGCCAGAGGACGTCTACTGGGCACGCGAAAGCTACGCGGCAGGCATCATCGAGGGAATTCAGCACTTCGGATTCCTGAAACCCGCTGACGTCGTATGAGGCGCGGGCCCAGTCGGCTATGCAGCCTTTTGGCGCCGCTGTCATTCAATGGGTATCTCTCTAAGAGCGCCTTTGGGGCGATCGGTGTCGGCGACGCGCGCGTCAGCCGCGCTCTCGGTAAAGTAGTCAAGCGCGTCCGGACAGCTGAGCGCCAGTTGTTCGTAGAAGCGTCGCGTTACCGTAAGCTCACCGATTTCGATCTCGTGGTTGTAAGCGTGCGAAAGCACCTGTGGAAGCGCGCCGACGCGCTTTAGGATGACGCGAATGGCTACGACCGCGTTGTCTACGTCATTGGCAGACCAGCTCTCTGTCATGTCGGCATGCACGTTCGCCGCTATCACATAAAAACGTACGCCGGCTTCTGGGATCTCTGCGCTTTTTTGTGCTCAATCGAGGCTTGTCGTCGTGCGTCGAGAGGATTCATCGGTGTGTTTGTATGAACGGATGGGATAATGTGGTGCCACGCGATAGTTCATTTTCGCGCCGCTTTCGCAGCGGTCTTCTCTACAGTGTGTACTGCTTTAGTGATGAGCTTTGCAGGAGAGATGAAGCAGAACAAGGGACAGTTCTTACGCGAAATGTACACCATAGCAGAGGGTCGATTCGGGGTTCTGATCGATTCTTACGACGTCGCGGAGAAGTTTAAGTTTGATTGGGAGACACTCGAAACGATCGTCGAGTACTTGGAGGCAAAAGGGCTTATCGCGTCGTATGAGGGGACGCTGTATGCATCGCTTACGCTCAATGGAGTTGAATACGTCGAGAGCACTGAGTAATTCGTGTTATTTGCAGCGCTCTCACTGGGCGGTCAATTCTGTATGCCTGGTCTGTGATTTGATGGCTGGATTGTCGTTAAATCGGACGACACAAGGGAAGACCTTAATAGTCCGCGCACGTTCAAGATCTGGAGGCGAATCCCGTGAAAGTCCCGCTTAACCAAGACACTATGACGAAATGCATATGTCCCGGCTGTCCGACCTTTCGAATGAGTAACCTTAGCGACGGAACGTATTTCGCTATGGGCTTGAGTGAGAAGAAACCCGAGATGAAGGGCTGTGATTGCTTGCGCTGCCCTGTCTATGTTGAGTACAGCCTCAGCGGCGCCTATTTCTGTATACGCGGTGCGGCAGATTGAGCCATTAACACCAAGCCCACTCTGTTTGCGAGCTTTCTACGATTTTATGCGGCGCTTCATTTAACTGAAGAAGCGAGGTGTTTGGCGTTTTTTTGTTTGACCTTTGTTTCGGTTTACTATTATCCGCGGGTGGCTGTGTAGGAAGTGGCATTTAGTGGGATTTTATGCGACCCAGCTTTTTTTGCGATTTCGGCGACTGCGACCTCGCGCGCACTGAGCCCGCGGTACGACTCGTAACGTGGTTTCGTGACTCATCGCTGGTGAGAAAAGCTATTAACGCAACACCGGCATGCTGTGGTGATGAAAGGCGTAATCGTCGGCGGCACTCGCACCGGTGTAGGAAAGACCACAATAACCCTCGCCTTATTAAGAGGACTCGCTAACGCTGGCTATGACGTGCAGTCTTTCAAGGTCGGCCCGGGCTTCGTCGACGTTAGACTTCACGAATGGGTCACAGGGCGGCCGTGCTACAACCTCGACGCCTTCCTGATGGGTGAAGCAGGCGTCAAACGTGAGCTCGCGAAATCGAAAGCAGATTTGGTCGTCATTGAGGGCGCTTCAGGGATGTACACCGGCGCGTCGAGCACCGCGCGCATCGCTGATATCATTGGCGCCCCCATCATTCTCACGGTCGATGCGAGCGCATCTTCAGAAAGCGTGGCTGCCACGGTTCTTGGATTTGCTCAATACGCATCGTATACCTCATATGTTGCAAAGGTCGTAGGCGTCGTCGCGACGCGCGTCGGCAGCGACAAGCATGTGAATGACATACGACGCGCATTGGCGAAGATCGGGGTTCCACTCCTGGGCGTTCTTCGAAAGGAAGTCTGGGATCTAAACCGAAGTCCGAGCATGGCCCCTCGCCAAAAAAAAGCTGTGACTGATGCCGCTCTCGCTGCAGTCTACGACGAGCTCGATGTCGCGTCCATAACGAGCAGCGCTTCAGAGCTCTACGCGCCCGTTCCCGTGCCGCCCCTCGATAACAAAGCGGACATAACGATCGGCATTCCTTTGGACAGCGCGTTCTGCTTTTACTATCGCTCGAACCTTGAGGCCCTCGAACTTACCGCGAAGCTCGAATATTTCTCACCGCTCACGGATCGACTGCCGCCAGTTGATGCCCTCTACGTGGGTGGGGGGTATCCGGAGGCGCACGCTCAGCAGCTCAGTGCAAATG
>JBAULJ010000174.1:0-2893 GCA_049578125.1 Halobacteriota archaeon | reverse complement strand
GAGTATGGGGGTTTTTCAGTTTATCTCTACAAGGATGTCTACGCAGAAGACAAACTGCGGGAGGGGGGATTAACTGAAAGACAGATTAAGGCGGTCATGTGGGCAAAAGAAAAGGGGAGCATTACTAACAGCGAATACCGTAAGATAACTGGACTTTCACATGACGGCGCGTTCAGAGATCTTAAAGACTTGGTCGAAAAAAGCGTCCTAAAAGTTACGGGGAAAGGTCGAAGTGTTCGTTATACGTTGCGTAAATCTGATGATTAAATGATGATTAAATGATGATTCTGATGATTAGCTGATGATTTATAGGATGGAATAGATCAGCGAGATGCACAAGAAGGGTGTCAAGTTTTGACTGTTGTAGTTGCTGCCGTTTTTCCAACTTTGGCGCGTCTAAGATTGCTGCGACGATCACTCCTGTCAAGGCAATCATAGCACCAACACGAGCCGCGCCGACGAAATCGAAACAAGTAATACCAGCGTTTTTCCGAGCCTTTTTGCTCCCGGCTTTAACAGCTAGAATGGCACGGCGTCATAGATTTGCCGTAAGTCGCTCTCTGTGAACTGCAGATACAGTGATTTGAAATTTAAGGTTGACTGTCCGAGCAACATTTGAACCCGGCGAATGTCGGTGTTGTGCCGCACCAAATTGGTAGCAGAGGAGTATCAAAACATATGTGGGTGAACGTCCGGACCGAGATTGACCAAGATCCCGCGTTTCTTGACGATGTTGTATCGCTGCCGCCGCTGTACGGGAGCAGTTTCGTATCGTTTTCTATGCCTTTTTGCGCTCCTTTTGCCTCACACTACGTTCGGATCCCCAAGTGAGGTGAGGGTATTTAGTACGTCATCTGCATTCCATCACTCATTCGCGTCTCCTCTCGAGTCTCTTTGCCTCCTTTTCAACGGAGCTTACGAGTCCTGCCAATAAATCGTGTAATTCATCGACAGTCTCGTAATGTTGTGGCGAGAGCAGCCAGTGATATCTGTCGCGGAGTTCTTTGAGCGCAAGCGGTTCCTCATCCGAGGTTTTGAGGAGGGGCTGAATGGGCACTATGAGTGTCGGCACGATAAGAGCGAGTTCATAAGGTGCGCTACGCGGGTCGGTGAGGTCTACTATAATAAAGCGCGATAGGTGGGCAATGGTTTTGACTGTGTCAAGCATGTCTCGGCCTTTCGTGATATCAAAGTCTACAATGACGGGGATGTGGTCCCCGCCTTTACGGAGCGTCTCGGCGATGTGGTCAAGCACGTACTTATGTTCTCCGAAGCGACCGAGGATTAGCACTACTTTTGAGGTAATGGTTTTGAGCACGTCACGCAGTTTTCCGCTCTCTCGGAGCATATAAATAAACTGTGCAACTTCGAGGTCATCTACGGTAATTGCTGGCTCGCTGTGTAAGAACCGATCGTATGGTCGGCTAATAACAAGATCGTTCTGTTTCCTGGGCTTCCCAGATAAGCCCCAAACCGAGGTGCCGTAGACTTTACACCCTGTAAATACTGCACCATAAACAACGACTTCAAGCAAACGAGCGGCAGTCAAATCGGCCCCCGTGAGATTGGCATCCCTCAGAGTTGCGCTTAGAAGGTCTGCTTCCATGAGGTTAGCGCCTTCAAGGTGGGCTTCTGTGAGATTGGCCCCTCGAAGACAAGCCCGGTAAAGGTTGGCGTCTTCAAGGTGCGCCTGTTCAAGATTTGCTCCCTCAAGATTGGCGCCCCAAAGGGTAGCTTTTTCAAGGTGAGCCCCCCGAAGCAGAACCTCCTCAAGACGGGCCTCTAAAAGGTAAGCTCCTTCAAGATGGGCTCTTTCAATGCTGGCCACTGTAAGGCAAGCCCCTCTAAGAGAAGCGTTTTTTAGGTTAGCCTCCCAAAGAAAAGCCCGACTAAGGTCAGCTCCATCGAGTTGGGCTCCTTCGAGGCAAGAGTTCTCAAGGTGAGCTCGCACAAAATGAGCCCCTGAGAGTTTGGACGATGAAAGGTCGGCATTTTCGAGATATGCGCCGTGAAGGTGCGCTTTTTCAAGATGTGCTCCCTTAAGATGGGCTGCTTCAAAGTGAGCAATCCAAAGGAAAGATCCTTCAAGATGTGCTCCTTCAAGATGTGCTCCCTTGAGGTTGGCGCCCCAAAGGTGGGCTTTTTCAAGATGTGCTCCCTTGAGGTTGGCTTGCTCAAGATTGATCCCTTCGAGATTGGCCGTTTCAAGATCGGGCAGCACTACCCCATATTGAGTCTGTTCTAGATGGGTCTTTTCAAGGTGCGCCCCTCGAAGGTCTGCTCCCTCAAGATCTGGAATCAGTTTAGCATGCTGCCTCCTCCACTTATCCCAAGCTTCGACTCCTTGCTTGATAATTGCGAGATGTGATTCGTTAGCCATGCCGCATCGTACAATGGTAGAAGGCTCTCCTTCTGGGCGGTCCTAAGCCACAGCGCGGCGCTCTCCCCATCGTCCTAAAAGTAACAGAGTGTATACACTTTGAGGATAAAGCTTCGGGTGTTCAAAGATTGCAACTAGTTGGTCCTCAGCTTAAAACTGTAACGCGCTCAGCAGGCCAGAGCCGGTGTGTTGTAGCACCTACTGCTGCTGGCGATTCAAGATTGTCTTTTTTGATAGAGCGAAACGGCTCCTTTATAACCGTCGATTTGAGCCTCGATGACTTCATCTGTGCCTCAATCATTTCCATTCGGCGCGTAGATCGGATTTTTACTCTGGTGGCACCTCATGTTAAACGACACACGAGTATGGTTAAATTTTCGTAATCGTTGCGAAATACCTCGTCATTTTTAACACAATTAGGCGAGGCAATTAGCCGACTTGTCCTCAGTTCTTTACTACCATGACGTGCAAGCAGATTACGGTTCAAAATCACAAGCGTTATTGCCGATAAGT
>JBAULJ010000173.1:0-23548 GCA_049578125.1 Halobacteriota archaeon | reverse complement strand
AATCGATGCCTGGTCGGACGCTCAACGAAACTCTAGAAATGAAAATAATGCAAGAACTAGGAAGAGCAAGGGACAAAGCAGGAGAAATTGCAGGGAAGAACCTCGGATTTGCCGGCGAGCTCGCGCTTGACAATTCGGCTGTCGTAATGGCTGTTTCGGGCGCACGCGGGTCAATGTTGAACCTTACGCAGATGGCCGGCTGCGTTGGACAACAGTCGGTGAGGGGTGAGCGCATCAGCAGAGGATACTACGACAGGACGCTACCTCACTTTCGAAAAGGTGATCTTGGAGCTGATGCGCGCGGCTTCGTGAGATCAAGCTACAAGAAGGGCCTTACGCCGACAGAATTCTTCTTTCACGCTATCGGAGGAAGAGAAGGGCTCGTCGACACCGCCGTTAGAACGTCTCAGTCTGGATATCTCCAAAGAAGACTGATAAACGCGCTGCAAGACTTAGAAGTAGAATATGACGGAACTGTCCGAGCTGGGGACAAAGTAGTACAGTTCGTTTACGGTGAAGACGGAATTGACCCCACCAAAAGCGACTATGGAAAATCGGTAAACGTCCACAAAATCGCGCAGAGCGTCATTGAAAAACGCGAGAATGGGTGAGTTCGATGGATCTTCAAGACACCATAAAAGCCCTCAAATTACCTTTGAACATAAAAAATGATCTTTTTACAGAGTTGAGCAGCCTGCAACTGTCCGACGATGAAATAAATGAGATCCTGGAAACGACTAAAAAGGTCTACGAGCGATCAAAAGTGGAACCGTGCGAAGCCGTTGGAACGGTCGCTGCTCAGTCGATTGGAGAGCCTGGAACGCAAATGACGATGAGGACTTTTCACTACGCAGGAGTCGCTGACATTAATGTCACGCTAGGACTTCCAAGGCTCATAGAAATAGTCGATGCCCGAAAAGTGCCTGATACACCGATGATGACAATATATCTCGATGTGGAGAGCGCGACTGACCGCGATAAAGCTTTGCAGCTTGCCTGGGAAATTGAAGCGACACATGTAAGTGATATCGCAGACATCCTTACTGACACTGACGAGATGCAAATCTACCTGGAATTCGATGACCGGGCTTTGCAGCAACGAAACGTCGATCTGGACGCCGTCGTGACTAAACTTGAGACGCTTCAGGACGTCGAGGTTCGAGTTGACGGGTCTAACATTGTGCTGATCCCCTCAGTTAAGCGTTACCGGGCGCTGCTTCAGATCGTGGAAAAAGCCAAGGCGATGGTCATCAAGGGCATCGAAGACATAAAGCGGGTTGTCGTACGAAAAGAGCGCGAAGAATATGTCCTTTATACAGAGGGTTCGTCTTTAAAAAAGGTGATGGTGCTGGAGCACATTGACGCCACACGGACAAAGACCAACAATATCAATGAGATGGCTGAGGTTTTTGGAATAGAAGCAGCACGGAACTCCATCATCGAAGAAGCAATGGACACGTTGCGCGAGCAAGGACTGACGGTTGACGTTAGACACATAATGCTTGTAGCAGATATGATGACGCTTGACGGCGAGGTCAAGCAGATTGGGCGGCACGGTATAGCAGGAGAAAAAACGAGCGTGCTTTCACGAGCTGCTTTTGAAGTCACCGTGAATCACTTACTCGATGCTGCCATACGTGGAGAAACAGATGAGCTTGCAGGAGTCACCGAGAACGTAATTGTGGGTCAACCCATTCTTCTCGGAACTGGCGACGTTCGGCTTATCGCTAGAACCGGCAGAGAGTAGATTCTGAGGCTAAAAAATGGAGCTAGACATTGCAAAATCATTAAGAACAGCAATAAGAGACGGAAAGGTCTCTATCGGAGCGAAAAATACACTCAAATCGATTGAGCGAGACGACACCCAGCTGGTAGTGCTAGCCTCCAACTGTCCACAGAGGTTTCGCGAAAGGATCATATCGAAGAGTGTCCCAACGGTCAACCTCGAGATGAATAGCGTCGAATTAGGCTCAATTTGTGGTAAACCATTTACTATTTCTGCCCTTTCGGTCATAGATGCGGGATCTTCAGATATTATGTCGATCAGGGAAAAGGAGATAAGTGATGACAGAAGTTAAGCTCACAACAGAAGGGATACGCTACATAGCCTTATTTGAGAGTTTAACTCGAGCAGTCGCCCGTGATTGTTATATCGACGACGAAAACGATCGTGTGATATTCGTCGTCAAAAAAGGGGATATGGGCCTAGCGATTGGTAAGAATGGCAACAACATAAACCGAGTCAAGAGATCAATCGGCAAGCACGTCGAGATTGTCGAGTTCTCCGGTGACGTAGACGAGTTCGTCGCAAACACGCTTCAACCCGTTTCTGTAAAGAAGGTTCACGTCGTTTCAAAAGAGAACAAGAAGCTCGCCTACGTCGAAGTCATGTCCAAGGATCGAGGAATCGCGATCGGAAAAAACGGAAGAAACATTAACAAAGCCAAAGTGCTTGCGCAAAGGCACTATGGGCTGGACGATGTTATTATTCAGTAAGCCGCAAACGAGGAGTCGTCATGGGAAGAGGGATCTATTCAGCACGCAAACTAAAAAAAGACCACAAAGCGCTTCGATGGAGCGACAAGAATTTTAGCCGTCGTGAACTTCATCTGGACGAAAAAGCAGATCCGTTGGAAGGCGCGCCGCAAGCACGGGGGATAGTTCTTGAAAAAGTGGGAGTTGAAGCGAAGCAACCAAATTCCGCAATACGTAAGTGCGTGCGAATCCAGCTTATCAAAAACGGCAGACAGGTAACAGCCTTCTGTCCCGGGGTAGCCGCGACAAACTTCATTGATGAGCACGACGAAGTTACCGTGGAAGGGATTGGAGGCCGAATGGGCGGTTCAATGGGAGATATTCCGGGCGTACGATTTAAGGTCATAAAAGTAAACAATGTTTCTCTTGAAGAAATGGTCCGCGGCAGAAAAGAAAAACCAGTACGGTAGAGCCATGCAAACAGAACAAAACAGCTTGGTTTTCGGCAAATGGGAGACCACCAACATTCAAGTTGAAGATCCAGGTATCAAGCGCTACGTGCACTTCGAATCACCAGAAATCCTTACCGGCGGAAGACACGCTCATCAACAGTTCAACAAGTCAAACTTGTCTATCGTCGAGCGGTTAACCAATAAACTCATGCGCGGACAGGACAACACAGGAAAGAAAATAAAAGCGTACGGGGCCATAAGAAAGGCGTTCGATATAACTAACAAACGTACGGGTGAAAATCCTGTGAAGTTGCTCATTCAAGCTATTGAAAACGCAGGACCTCGCGAAGAAACTGTGCGGCTGAAATACGGCGGCATTTCCGTTCCAAAAGCGGTTGACACCGCATCTCAGCGGCGGGTCGACTTAGCCCTCATGTACATCGCGCAAGGCGCTCAGAAGGCCGCGTTCAAAAGCAAGCGCACGATAGATGATTGTCTCGCATCTGAGATCATAGCAGCCGCAAAAAATGATGTGCGGAGCTTTTCGATCAGCAAGAAGGAAGAAAAAGAGCGAGTGGCTAAGGCAGCGAGATAACGCAATCATTCTGGACTAAACGCATGGTAAGCAGGCAGAAGATGGTCGAGCGTGTTACAACGCTCATGGATCGACCTGAATATATACGCAACATTGGGATTGTGGCACATATAGATCACGGAAAGACTACACTTTCCGACAATCTGCTCGCAGGAGCAGGCATGATCTCAAAGGAGCTGGCAGGAACGCAACTTTTCATGGACTTTGACGAAGAAGAGCAAGCGAGAGGAATCACAATCAACGCAGCGAACGTGTCTATGGTTCACGAGTTTCTCGGGAAGGAGTACCTGATAAACCTCATCGATACACCGGGACACGTCGACTTCGGGGGAGACGTCACACGCGCAATGCGAGCGGTTGACGGTGCAGTCGTCGTGGTCGACGCCGTTGAAGGGACGATGCCTCAAACGGAAACAGTGTTGCGGCAAGCACTTAAGGAAAACGTCAAACCAATCCTCTTCATAAACAAAGTTGACCGGCTCGTCAACGAGCTCAAACTCGATCCGCAAGCGATGATGGGCAAATTCGTCAATCTGATCAATCACGTAAATAAGTTGATACAGGGAATGAACGAAAAGCTGTTCGACGCAGGGTGGAAGGTCAAGGTCGACGACGGTTCTGTCGCGTTTGGATCTGCACTCTATAACTGGGCCTTGAGCGTGCCTCAGATGGAAAAAACGAAAATTACGTTCAAGGATGTGTACGAATACTGTGCCAACAACAAGCAAAAAGAGCTTGCCGAGCGCAGCCCACTTCACGACATTGTGCTTAACATGGTTATCACGCACCTGCCGAATCCACTGCAAGCACAGAAGGAACGCGTTCCTGTCATATGGCACGGTGATAAAAAGTCTGAGGAGGGCAAAGCGATGCTGAGCTGCGACCAGCGCGGCCCAGTACAGCTGATGATCACTGACATATCCATCGATCCTCACGCAGGCGAAGTAGCTGCGGGACGACTTTTTTCGGGATCGCTCGAACGCGGACAAGAGCTCTCTGTTTCGGGCATGCCAAACAAGAATCGAATCCAACAGGTGGGCATATTTATGGGCGCAGAGCGGATCGAAGTTGAACGAATCCCCGCAGGTAACATCGCAGCCGTCACTGGGCTACGCGACGCCATCGTGGGCTCGACCGTTTCTTCTCTAAAAGGCGTCGTTGCTTTTGAAAGCATCAAACATGCGAGTGAGCCTGTGGTTACGGTAGCAGTTGAAGCCAAGAACATGAAGGACCTGCCCAAGCTCGTTGAAGTGCTACGACAAGTCTCGAAGGAGGATCCGACGCTCCGCGTGACCATCAATGAGGAGACGGGAGAACATTTGATCTCCGGGATGGGCGAATTGCATCTTGAGATAATTGCCCACAAAATCGAGAGAGACAAGAACGTTCAAATCACCACGTCAGAACCTATCGTTGTATATAGAGAGACTGTCCAAGGCCACGCGGGACCTGTCGAGGGTAAGTCTCCTAACCGCCATAACCGCTTCTACTTCGAGATAGAGGCTTTGCCGAGCGATGTTGTCACTTTGCTAAAAGAAGGCGCCATCAACATGAATGCCCCGGAAACGGAGCGGCGAGCGGTGCTGATGGAAGCGGGCTTACAAAAAGACGAAGCGAGAAACGTCGCTGATGTCTTCGTATCAAATCTTCTCCTCGATATGACGAAAGGGATTCAATATCTGCGCGAAACTATGGAACTCATCATCGAGGGATTCCGAGAAGCGATGAAGACCGGGCCGCTAACTCGAGAGCCTTGTGAGGGTATAAAAGTCAAACTGGTCGATGTCACCCTGCACGAAGATGCGGTGCACAGGGGCCCCGCGCAAGTCATACCTGCAGTTCGATCAGCGATATTTGCGGCCATTCTAATGGCCAAGGACGTTGTGCTTGAACCCATGCAAAAGGTGTTTATAAGTGTGCCTCAAACCCTGATGGGAAGCGCGACGCAACAGATACAAGGAAGGCGCGGTCAAATACTAGATATGGACTCCGAAGGCGACACAGTCGTCGTAGTCGGCAAAACACCGGTTGCCGAGATGTTTGGTTTTGCCGGAGATTTGCGATCAGCCACCGAAGGGCGCGCCATATGGAGCACCGAGTTCCTCGGATTTGAAGTTTTAACGCAAAGCTTACAACCAGAGATAGTAAAACAGATACGGCAGAGGAAAGGTCTAAAAGCCGAGCTGCCAAAACCACACGATTTTATAGGTTGAAAGGAGGAAAGAACAAAAATGGCTGTAAAGCCCCACTTGAATCTGGCAATGATAGGTCACGTTGACCACGGTAAGAGCACATTAGTCGGAAGGCTATTGTTCGAAACTGGCAACGTAGGTGCGCATATAATTGAGTCGTACAAGAAAGAGGCAGAGGCAAAGGGCAAAGGATCCTTTGAGTTTGCGTGGGTAATGGACTCACTAAAGGAAGAACGAGAGCGCGGCGTAACAATTGACATTGCGCACCAACGATTCGATACGGAAAGCTACTATTTCACAATCGTCGACTGTCCGGGTCACCGCGACTTCGTAAAGAACATGATTACTGGAGCATCGCAAGCTGATGCCGCAATCTTAGTGGTTGCAGCGCCCGATGGCGTTATGGCTCAAACAAAAGAGCACGTCTTCCTTGCGCGGACTCTTGGAATCAACCAGCTAATCGTAGCAATCAATAAAATGGATGCTTCAGATTTCGGTCAAAAACGGTTTGATGACGTGAGAGACGAAGTGGGAAAGCTGCTGAAAACAGTTGGGTATCGAGAGGAAGACGTTCAATACGTCCCCGTTTCGGCCTTTAAAGGCGATAACGTTACGAAACTAAGTGATAACATGTCGTGGTATAAAGGCGAGACGCTCTTGCAGGAGATCAACAAGTTCAAAGTTCCTGAAAAACCAGTTAATCTACCCCTTAGATTACCTATACAGGACGTCTACACTATCTCAGGTATCGGGACTGTGCCCGTTGGAAGAGTCGAAACGGGAAAGATGAAAAAAGGAGACAAAATAATATTCGAGCCCGCAGATGTCCGAGGGGAAATCAAGTCAATAGAAATGCACCACGAAGAGATTCCAGAGGCTGCACCAGGGGATAACGTAGGTTTCAACGTCCGCGGCGTGGCCAAAAAGGATATCAAACGTGGCGATGTCACCGGACATCAAGATGCCCCACCGAGTGTCGCAAAGGAGTTTACAGCCCAAATTGTCGTTTTGCAGCATCCGAGTGCAATAACTGCAGGCTACACGCCCGTGTTCCACGCTCACACCGCGCAGGTTGCGTGCACGTTCACCGAGATAAAGGCAAAGCTCGACCCTAGAACGGGACAAGTCAAAGAATCCAATCCAGACTTCATAAAAACAGGCGACGCAGCCATTATTCAAGTCCGGCCGACAAAGCCCTTTGTGATAGAGAAAGTCAAAGAAATACCGCAATTAGGACGCTTTGCAATTCGAGATATGGGACAGACTATCGCAGCAGGCATGTGCATCGATATCGTCCCTCGCTAGCGTAACAAGGTTTAATGCAAAAAGCAAGAATAAGGCTGTCAGGAACGAGCCCGGAAATGCTCGATCACGTTTGTGAGCAGGTCAAGAGCATCGCCGACAGAACCGGAGTGAATCTTTCTGGTCCGATCCCGCTTCCCACTAAAAAGCTCAGAGTGCCCATACGAAAGAGTCCTGATGGAGAAGGCACGGCAACGTGGGAGCACTGGGAAATGAGGGTTCACAAACGACTCATCGATCTTGATGCTGACGAACGCGCCCTGCGGCAGCTCATGAGGATACAAGTCCCCAAAGATATCAACATCGAAATTGTGCTAGAAGGCTAAGATTTACTTGTTCAAGGTGATTTTGCTTTAAACGGCAGCCGCTTCGCTCTAGCGTACGAACATGCGGCCGAGGTAGCCAAGTGGACTACGGCGCCAGCCTTGAGTGTGCCTTTTGTGGTTCAATGATAGCTGGTGAGGCTTTCGCCTCGCAGGGGTTCAAATCCCTTCCTCGGCGCTTCTATTTTGTTGCACATTTTTCCCAAGGCTTGATAATGCAAAGCTGTTTGTTTACTTCATCTATGTCAACGATCGAGTAAGCGATGCCCCGCCTTTCAAGAAAATCGATGAAAAAGTGCTCAAAGTAAGCGGATTTGTCCTCGTTAAATCTGGTCGCCGCAAAAACAAATGCCATCATATTCTGGCAGAAGCGCGACGCCAGCCAGTGATAGTCGTTATCCGAAATGTGGTACTTAACGGTTGGCTTCCCTTTCGCCGACTTGGGTTTGAACAATGCCATACTGTCGCCTGGCAAGTTTCTGTACCTACCACTACGTTCTGCGTTTAAATAAATACGTTCTCGAAAGCACACAGAAACAGGTATCTTCAGATCCGAGCAGCGAGAATGAAGAAATAATAGCAGCGATATCATCCGCTGCGTGTTCCGTCCGACGTCCCTCAAGCGAAAACATTACTGAATTTTCAAAAGCGCTTTTTAGTGTGGATCCTATAAAGCCTTGAAAACCAGCCAGCGTGCACATCCGCTATAAGACCATATACGGTGGATTTAAAATACCAAAGACTCATAGGTAGTTCAAATGAGCGATGAAATTCGATTTGTGATTCCAAAGGGCAGCTTGGAGGAACAAACAATCAAGTTCTTGAAGCTAGCAGACTTAGAAGTCATCCGAAAAAGCCCGAGGGATTACAACCCAAAGATCAAAGATTTTAGAATTAGTACCGTGAAAGTACTGAGACCTCAAGAAATCCCCCAATATGTTGCCGCAGGCTACTTCGATCTTGGCATAACTGGACTCGACTGGGTGCGCGAGACTGGAAGTGAGGTGCGAATCGTCGCGGAGCTGCCCTACAGCAAGACGGCATCTGAAAAGGTCAAAATCGTGCTCGCAGTCCACGAACAATCAACGGTAAAGACGCCGCTTGATTTGAAACAAGGCAGTAGGATTTCGACAGAATATCCAAACCTGGCAAAACAATATTTCGCACAGATAGGTGTATCCGTTGACATATTCTTATCGTATGGTGCCACCGAAGCTAAGGTCCCAGATATCATGGACGGTATTGTCGAGCTAACCGAGACAGGTGAGACTCTCAAGAGGGGCGGTCTCAAGGTGATCGACGTCATTCTCGAATCATCAACCGTGCTGATTGCCAATCAAGAAAGCTACCTAGCTAAGCCCCGCTCAATAGACGATATCAAGACGCTCATATTAGGTGCCATAGACGCCCAAAACAGGGCTCTAATCAAAATGAATGTGCCTGAAAAAAAGCTCAAAGAGATTATTGCAATATTGCCTACGATGAAAGCCCCCAGCGTTGCCAAATTGTTTGAAACAGACTACTACGCGGTAGAATCAGTAGTAGCAAAAGAACAAATCAATGAGCTAATTCCAAAGCTAAAGCAGCACGGAGCGGAAGACATTTTAGAGTTATCAATAAGCAAGATCGTAGACTAGCCGGCTCCTTTCGTACGAAGATGAATAAACGGACTATCGCGCCCCCTATCCGGTTGCGCGCGTGCGCACTGCTGATCCTCGTTGCAGTGACACTAACCGCTACGCTAGCTGGTTGCGTGACCGAACAGCCAAGCAGCGAAAGAACGTCTCCTACAATCAATCCGGTCAACGTCACGCATACCTATTATTACTCTTACAACGGCACGTCGTATCTCACAGGTATCATCAAAAACATAGGAACACAGAACCTTGCGGACGTGAGCCTTCAAGCTGAAGGATACGCGAACAACACAACGTACGAGCGAGGCTACGCAGGTCCGGAAATGGGAGTCAATTCAACCCTCCTACCTGGGGAGACCGCACCGTTTATGATCAAAATGTTGCCAGTGGCGTTTGGCAGTGCTAGCACCACCCCCCTCAATCAAACACAAGTTGCATCAGCAAACTTGAAAACAGCGACCTCTACGCGAAATATCACCTCCAATAATTCAAAAACTCAAACTAGCACGCAACCAGCCAAAAAATACAATTTAAGCTACAGGATACTGCCGCCCGACTATAAGATCTCAAACGAAAACCCGTTTCCGCTGGCGATCTTGAACAACAAAACCCATTTCTTAAACCAGACAATTAGCGGCGTCAGCGGAGAGGTTTACAACGGGGGAACCGAGAACGTCAACTCCTCGGTTGTAGCAGTCGCACTCTATAGAAAAGACGGAAATGTTCTAGGCGTTTTTGCAGGCAAGCCGCAAGGAGAGTTGGCTCCAAAAAAGACGGCGCCATTTCAAATCGATATACCGCGCAATTTTTCACTTTCGTTAGCGGACGTAGCTAGAACCGAAGTATATGCATACAAGTTCACTAGTTGACGCTCATACCTGGCTAACGAGAACCGCATCGTTGACGACCTCGATTCTTAGTTCGCCCTCGGAGACTTCTGTCTTAAAAACCCTCTCACACACGCGCATCGGCAAAACGACTTCAATATTGTCTTCATCCCTGGTATAGGTCCCGACAACGCTTCCACGCGTTGCTTGTTCCGCGCCTGTAATTTCGACCAGCGTTATCGTTTCTTCGTTGATGCTTGTAGAGACGCTCCCGGATGCTTTGTTAAGTGGAAAAGCGCTCCCTATGCAAAACGTCTCTATGCACTTTGCAGGTATCACTATAGTTGTAAAATCTTTGTCACAGCGATACCTCACTTTCCCCATTAACATAACGCGCCCTCCGACGATCCAACATGAAGACCATATTGCGCGCAAATATTTATAATAAACTCAACGAAACGTTGCCAAATACCAAAAAGTTAAACCTAGGGTGGGCTTCGGCGCATCGCTTTCGAGCTGCTGGCTCCTCGGATCGTTAGCTGATATGTAAATCCTTATCGAAGAAGTGGAGTTCGAATTTTGGACCAAGTTCCCCAAGCGCATCGTTCGCTGTATTTCTCGTTTTTTCGGGCAAGATTAAGACTATTCGGTCAACGTCTAGACTCTTGAGCTGAAGCCATTTCGCAACGAGCTCATCTGTTATCTCGCCCTCAACTACGACTTCCGAAATCATAGTCGGTGTATCGCTTGATAAGAATGGTTTGACGCTATAAACGTCGTAGGCGAGGAGATCTGGGTACACGTCGTCGATGCTAGCAACCTTATTCCCCATTATGTTCATGACAACTTTGTATTTTTTAAATAGTGTCTCGGCTGCTTTTCTAACAACTTCGTCGTGAAGGATTTCTGCCTTCGAAGCGGTCGGAGTGGACATACTTCCCATATTAAGATCGTCAATACTTACGCTTTTTGGCGTATCTTTTTCAGGGCTCTGATGGCAAAAGTCACCTACTCGTCTTCCCGTTCGACAGGCGTTGCAAATTCGACGGCGCGGCGCACGTCTTAGCTCCGGCAATTTGCGGATTTGAGATTCTATTGTTCCTAGATAGCGTAACAAAATATTTTCACTACATAGCTATTTATTGAAATCTCCAAAATTACCCTTTGTTCTTCGCAGAGGTGTCCTTAATGCGTATAGATGAAATGAATAAGAAGATACTATACCTGCTGCAGCAGGATGGCAGGATGACGTACAAAGACATTGCCAAAGCGATAAATAGGTCAGAATCAACGGTGCGCGACAGGATATCAATAATGGAGGACGAAGGAGTCATAAAGGGGTATTCCGCAATTGTCGACCGCGGAAAGGTAGGACTGCACTGCTGTGCCAGCGTCTTTGCAAAAGCTCCCTTGGAAGAGCTCGACTCTTTGTCGAAGAAGTTAGCCGAATTTGAAAATGTTTTTCAAATAGACCACGTTAGCGGCGACCATAACTTACGTTTTACCGTTGCGGCTCTTGACTATTCTCAGCTCAGAAGCGTGATGAATAGCCAAATAGCCGATCTCCCACTCGATATAAAGCAAGTCGATATTGTCATGAAGTCGCTGAAAGAGCTGGGCCCCCTCAAACTCCAGTAGGATAGACGCGCTATTATCCGCGTCGCAGACAGCACGTTAGCTCTTTTTTTAGACGCCGTTAAGACATGGCGACGACTTAATAAGACTCTGCAGCGTTAGATTATCTGATGGAGTCTAAACGGGTGGAGAAGCATAAATACAAGATGCCAAGAGGGATGCGATACTCCACATTGGTCGAACGAGCAGAGTTCTACTGTAACGAGTTCAATGCTAAAGCGCTGCTTGACTGGCAGTCTTTCCGAAAAACGACGGTATTGTCATTCTTAGTCGGCAAGTATACCCAAATCTACCTCAAGCAATTTGAGGACATCAGAGATGATGTGGTCGTGATTGACGACTACTGCGATGTTCCGGGCATGCAACAATACCTCCTCAAATATCTCCCTGAAGGAGTCTACTACGACACAAATCATTACGAAGATCTTGACATATGTAGGGGTTGTCCATATTGCTATAAGACCGACAAATGCCTTCCTTGCAAGCACTACGTCGGACAAGAACTTGTTTTTGATTTAGACCCTGAAAACGTTTATTGTCCGGTGCACGGCGACTTAGATCAGAAGATGAAGGCGCACCAAGGCCGCATGCTCTGTTTGATTGAGTTCAAGATCCTGAGAAAGAGGGCAGTTCTGATGTATCGTGAGCTTAAGCAAACGTATTCCAAACTGCGCGTGGTTTATTCAGGTCGCGGTTTTCACATCCACGTGCTTGATGCTGACGCGACGTATTTGACGCGCGCCGCGAGAAGTGCGCTGGCTAGCGGCTACGCAAAAAGGTTCCCTATAGACGAATGGGTCACCGCTGGGAACATCAAACTAATTCGACTCCCATATACTTTACACGGAATGATATCGAGAATCTGCGTCCCAGTAGATCCAAATGAACTAGAGGCTTTTGACCCGATCAACTACGATCCGGCCATACCCCGTTTTCTACTGTATGAAAGAACCTGAAGTCAAACGAAGAGTATTCTGCTGGCACCCATAGCAGCTATTTTTCACCTTTTACCTCTTCGCCTTTGTAGTATCCTTCTTTCTTTCTTCTGTTCCGTTCATGTTCACACCAACTAGAATGTCACAATCCAACTATAAAAAGATGACACCTATTTTGCACTTATTGGCTCGTAGAGCCAATTAAAATGCCTAAAAAGCAATTATAGTCACGTTCTTACAAGCCTCGAACTTAGAGCTCGCGACGACCCCGCCCCCATATAAAGGCGAGAGAAGTAAACTGTGAGCCAACCGCAACTCAGAATCTGCGGCGCTGCAGAAATGGTCGAGGCAACCTGATCTATGCCTCGATCAGCATCTAGTTCCAACACAAAAAGGCTCTAGAACGCGTATTACGGACATCAGGCACAAGAAAATTGTTGTTCAAAAGCTGATAACGCTAGAGCGTACTTGTTTTCCCATACTAGTACTTGTTTCTGATTAACATTTGCGTTTTCTTTAGCTCTTAAGCCCAGTGAAAGCACGTTCCACATATCCTGAACGATTCGCCACACATATCGCATATTGGACCGGGCAGTTAATTCGGTTTGAATCTTCTCCGCTGCTCCCCCAAAGGAAGAGCATAGTTCGCTATATCTTTCTTCCATACACTCACCGACGACACGAGCCAACAACTTAGCGAGAGCGTCAATATCCCCCTCATCAACGACCTCTTTTTTTGTGACGTCTTGCAGTTCATTCAACATCGTGATCAGAACCTTATGCAGCTTGCTTGGTGAGTATTCGTAGATCACGTCAAGTCTCGTACGTTGTGCGAGCCCTCCGACGCCCAGTGTAAGTAGAATGGCATCGCTGAAAGATGATTCACAATCATCGAATATCAGTACAGTATCTTTCCACTTGTCAAATGAGACTACAACCTGCTGAGTTGTTGCGATCCGTATCACGCTAAAGACGCGCGGAGCATCACGCCCATGCACGACCGGCCCCGACTTGTACCAGTAGTAGGGAAGATGCAGCTCAAGTCCTTTTCTTTCGCAGGCCTTGTGTATTAGGAACAGAATCCTGTAGAAACGTGATGGGGTGAGCACGTAACGTGGCTCATCGCGTTTAAACGTCTGACTTTCAAACTTCGCTAGTATTTCCGGAGCAACGCACGGCGTATGCTGAAACTTGTCGATAATGTGAAGCATGGTATATGCCAACAAAGGGTTCTTCCCGACCTCGTAAACGTAATCGAGTTCTCTCGCTAAACCCATGTTTTCCCTTAAGTGCTAAAATATGTGTCCTTTCGAGCAAACGGCCTGGATATTATCACAACTGCATAGGGGCATGAGTCCCATCCTATGTATTCCTGTCAGCGCCTCCACTTCGTTCTGCGCAGTCTAAGTAGATTCGAAAAACTAGTCGCGTGCTCGCATCGCGTTCAGGTTCGCAAGCCTGGCTGCAGACTTCGCGATGGTTATTTTTTGTCCATCTCGTAGATGTCTGACTCCGTTGGTAGGATCTCTTTCTGCTTTTTTCTCTTCCGTTCCATCTTCTTCTTCCATTCTTCAGGCGTCAGCCATTCCTCATGTTCATTCGAATCCATTGTTAAAGCACCCCTATTTCGTTATAGACAGCTAATAGCGATATATTGGAACGTCAGAGCTTGAGCCCTTAACGAGCAGTAGCTATTTGCATACATCGGAAGTCTCCGTCGGAAAGCTTAAAGTATTGCCTGCATTTTATTCTTGAACTCAGGAGCGGAACAATGTCGCCAAACGCAATAGAAAACGATCCCGCGCACGATTTGCAGGACCAAGTCTTGTCTCAGTTGCGGATGATAGAAGTATCGCACGATCTCACTATTACAAATTTGACAGGTATCGCCAAGATAATAATTGCAAACGTCAAAAACAACAGCCAAGCGTTGCAGGTCTGCACGGCAATCAGTACGTGGATCGCTATCAACGCAATGCAAGGAAATGTAATTGTGCCTGAACCTTTAGTCAGAAAATACGTGAGAAAAGCAATTTCATAGCCAAGGAATCGAACAACCTCGCGCGCTATCAGAGTGATATCTCCACAAAGACGCAAGTTCTCCGCCACAACGCGACTTCGATCACAGAAATGAGCAATCTGCTATCGTATTATGCTTAAAATACTCTTTCTCGGAACGAGTGGGTCGATGCCAACAGTCGCTCGGAGTCTTCCTTCTATCCTGATCAAACGAGATGGAGAAGCTATCCTCTTCGACTGTGGTGAGGGCACGCAACGCCAAATGATGCGTTGCCGGACCGGAATCAACTTATCTTCTGTCTTTATCACTCACTGGCACGCCGACCATTTCCTCGGTTTGCCTGGACTGATTCATACAATGTCTTTTCAGAACAGGAGTAACAAGCTAGTTGTTTATGGGCCTCAGTGGGCGGGGATTCCAAACTTGTTTGCCCTCATTAACCCGCAGTTTGAAGTC
Source organism: Halobacteriota archaeon (assembly GCA_049578125.1). Lineage (GTDB taxonomy): Archaea > Halobacteriota > Bog-38 > Methanoflorentales > Methanoflorentaceae > Methanoflorens. The sequence continues at coordinate 8,699 of JBAULJ010000173.1, read as the reverse complement.
GATTTTATTGAGGTCTCGCCCGGCGACTTAATAGAGCTCGGCTCATTTTTCGTCGAAGTCTTCACCGTCGACCACGGAACAAACTCATGCGGTTACGTGTTTGAAGAACGCGAGCGGCCTGGCAAGTTTAACAGAGAAACGGCAGAAGAACTCGGACTTAAACCTGGACCATTGTACAAAACCCTCCAAAATGGCGAATCGGTGTCGGTCGGCGGTCGAGTGATTGCTCCAGAACAAGTAATAGGACCAATGCGTCCCGGTAGAAAAATCGTATATACAGGCGATACACGTCCCTCAGATCACGTCGTGCGAGCTGCTGAAAACGCCGACCTGCTAATTCACGAAGCGACGCTCGCGACGGATCTAAAAGAATACGCGAAGACTGTCGGCCATTCGACAGCAGCTGAGGCGGCTCAAGTAGCGCAAAGAGCTGGTGTGCTTACGCTAATCCTGACTCACATAAGTTCTCGGTACGCAAATACAACGCAGTTGTTGGAAGAGGCGCGACTGATATTTCCCAACACATTTGTGGCGGAAGATCTCCTTGAATTGGAAGTGCATTATAAAGACCGGCTTGAGCACACGAAAATTAAACGCACTGGACGTATGTCTAACCTGTGATGCGCCTCAAGTACGTCAAGCTTTGAGCGCCTTCGTCGAGCGTTCTTGATTCTAAAACGAAAATGCCTTTGTATCGCCGAAGTGCCCGCATTACTCGCTCCCAATCGATGTTCCCTAAGCCGAGAGCCAAATGTTCATCCGTTTGACCGTTGTTGTCGTGCAGATGAATATGATCGATCTGCATTCCCAAGAAGGAGTCTATGGCGTCGGCCGTATTTGCATGACCAACGTCGAACGTAAAACCTAGGCCGTCCGGACGCATATCTTCAATTTCATCAGGAAACCGACCGAGCAAAAAGTCCACGTTGACCATATTTTCGACAGTCGCTGTTACGTCATACTCTCTAGCACACTGCGCTAGTTCTACCAGTGCCTGCTTGTTCCTATACAGCGCCTTCTCCGGGCAGAACGCGGCTAGGGGCGAAACATAACCTGGGTGGATCACGAAAACACGCGCGTGATTGGCTAACCCCTCTATAGTTGCCTTGATCTGCCTAAGGGTTTCCCGCCAAATCGGGGTATTACGGCTAGCAATATTCAAGTCAGAAAATGGGGTGTGAACGCTAATCTCAAGACCACAAGAGGACTCTGCATACTCAATCAATGAAATGAGGTCTTTATCTAACTTCTGCGGGCCTTCCGCGATTACTTCCCAGCCCTGAAATCCAACACTCGTGAAATCCTCGAGCTGCTCAACGTTGATGAGAGCTGACGACAAGTAGACGTTCATTGCAAGCTCTCGTTTGTGATTGCGTCGATCAGCTTTTCAGGTAAAGGCGCCACGACGCGAACAAAAATGGGTCCCATCGGATCCTGCGAAAAGTTAACCTTCCCTACTAGTGCCACTTGCTTATTCAAAGTGAATTCAAAAGAATCAAACGTGAGCCCCTTCATAAGCTCCGCTTTTGCGGTCGCCCGAATTCGCTGCACTTTAAGAAGGGTGGCAAATGTTTCAAGTGTGCTGCTTCTTCCTGTTATGTAGTTGTTTGCGCGCTCCAAAGCGGCGTCTGGGAATATATTCCGAATAGCGCGTTCTACTTTTTCTTGAGCCTCTGTTTCGTAAATTGGCGTTCTTATGCTTATCTTAACGTTGGTCCTCGGTGCAGACTGAACGAGTCGCTCGAGTAGGCTGGATACTGCAGATCTGAGTTCTTCAAGAGTCCCTTCGTTTTGAATGGAATATTCAGCTACACCTAGTGCTTCTTCAAGGCCCCACGCTAACTCACGTTCATCTTTTTCTTCAAAGCGTTGAAAACTGCGTGCATCGTCGGGGCGGCTTCTGCCTTTGACCCTTTCAAACCTAACCTCAGGCCTTGCAGATATGGCGATGAGTTTGAAATCGCGCTTAAACTCTCTTCTATAAGCGTTTACCTCAGCTATTCCCCTAAGACCATCTATTACGACTTTTTGAGATGTGAGAGAGCGCACCGCTGGAACGCACATTTTAGCTATTGCATCCATCCCGTGTTCAGCGCGCAATTTGTTAGCAATTGTTCCAACGTTCTTTTCACTTAGCTCGATACCTCGCTTGCGCATATGGGATCGTACTGCATCGCCCATAGCTACCGGGAAAAACCCTTCAGCTTGAGCGATGGCAGCTGCTTCAGATTTACCCGACCCCGGAAATCCTACAAACCCGATGACTAACAAATCGTCTCCTCTGATAGAGAATTTACGCTTAGGCAATATCTTCGTCGCCTTTCTCAAGCGTTCGAATTCTTAGCGGGCGGCGACATTGGACCGCGAGCTTAGCGATCTCGTCGCGTGTCAACGTGGTCAGATCTGTTCGCGCACACATTTCGGCTCTGCCCTGCTGTAGCGCATAAGGAGTAGTCTTGTACTCATTCACCATTTCAATGATCTCATCTTGGCTAAGCAACCCTTTGAAAAGTGTCGTTCTCAACTCAAACTCGAGAAGTCTGTTTGCAGCTAAGGCTTCGCAGCCGATATCAATTGCTCGTTTAATCTTATCTATGTAAGTACGAGCGTTGGCGATTCCGATGATTCGTGCATATTTTTGCGGATTGGAGAGAGGCGCTTTGAGATCAACAAAAAGCCCGTCAAGCAGCTGAGCAGCGATCAACGTCTCCAGCACCTCGGGAAATGATCCATTAGTCTCGATTCCCACGAGAAGTCCTTCGTTTTTTGCTTCTCGAGCCAGTAACTGAAGCAATTTCAGACGCAGTGTTGGTTCGCCACCCGAAAAAACTAGTGCGCTGACATAGTCCTTATTGCGTTGAATTTCACGCAGTAACGCATCAGAATTAATTGGCAGCGCTGCGCCCCAAATTCTGTAGTTTTGACAGTAGCAGCATTTGAAGTCGCACCCGCGAAGAAACACCACCATTGAAGCTTTTCCGGGCCAGTCAATAGTCGAGAACGGTACTACGATTGATTTATCGAAATTGTCTAAGTTCAGTTGCACGGAATACCAACTTCAGCGAGAACACACTGAATGTCAATTACCCAGTATCAGCTAAATAGTATGCTCGGAGGAGCATCCACTTTAATCTTGCTCAGAGCATGGTCGAAATGCTCCGCCTTGACTACAGTTTCATCAATTATCGCTTGGTGCAGCGCAATCTTCAACACCTTCTCGACAAGATCCCTGCCGGAAAAACCCTGGGTTCGACGTGCTATTTTTGCAAGATCAACTGTTTCGTGCAGCTTTACAGGGAATGTTCGCGAGTAGTTCACAAGGATCTGCAGCCGCTCATCTTGTTTAGGAAGAGAAAATTCTATTTCCTCTTCAAACCTGCTTCTAACGGAATGATCCAGCGCGCTGTGTCGGTTTGTAGCCCCTATTGTGCAGATTCCTGATCTATCTTCAATGCCGTCCATCTCTGTTAGAAGCGCATTTACTATTTCTAGGACGTCTCCTCGGAGCTCTTGGTAACTTCGATCGAGTCCTATCGCGTCAAGCTCATCAAAAAATAAGATACACGGAGCCAGATCTTTTGCCCGCGCATAGAGAAGATGTATTCTCGCAGCCCCCTCCCCAACGTGCTCGCCGATTAACTGAGTCGATTTGACGGCCAGTATAGGAGCGTCTGTCACACTCGACAATGCCTTCGCCATCATTGTTTTTCCAGTTCCAGACGGGCCAAAAAACAGAATGTTCTTCGGAGCCCACCTGCCGAAGCTTTCAGGATCTTTCAAGTATCTTTCGATAAGTCTACATTTCTTCTTGGCACCTTGTTGTCCGACGATGTCCTCGAGCATTACACCTGCAGCAATTTGGGGGATGTTACTCTCCGTCTCCTGTACCACGATTACCGTTGATTTGCCAATCGTCGCGTGTTTAGGTTCGACATTCATGATCTCAAAAGCAAAATCCGGATACATCCTCCGATCGAACAAGTAGTCACCTTTCTTCACCGAAGCACCAAACCATTGCTCCTTCGCGTAATAATCGAATACTCGGGGTTCGCTTACCTCTGGGTGCTCGAAATCACTCTTCATCGGGTACCCCGCGGGCTTTAACACGATGAATTTGGCAGCAGTCGTCGAAGCTTTGATAGCTGAGTCGCTCATTTTCTCTCTCTTGAGTAAACCATTATAAGTCAAGGATTAAATTATTTATGATGCCCATGCAAAGTATTAGAGCCTTTATTGGAATTGACCCCGATAACGAGACGCGAGAGGAACTCCTCACGATTCAGCGCGATAAACTGAAAATAGACCAGTTCTCATCAGTGAAGGCGGTCGATCCACGAATAGCCCACATAACCTTAAGCTTCCTCGGGAACATCACATCTTCTGAGCTCTCGGCCATTACTGAAGCACTGAGCTCTATCTCGTTTCACCCGTTTTGCGTAACACTTAGCGGTATTGGCGTCTTTCCGAGCATGAAAAAAATAAGAGTCATACACGTTGGATTGAGCGACTCTGAAGACATGAAAACGTTACACGAACTGATCGTTGAAGCACTCAAGGGAAGGCATGGGCCAGATAAGAAATTTGATCCACATATCACCTTGGGAAGAGTCAAGCGGACCATCCCTACAGAGTTGAAGCTGTTGGCTGCCACAATAGCCCCCCTTTCTACGTCCTTCGTCGGCTATCTCAATGTTTCCTCTTTTCAACTGAAAAGAAGCACCTTGACTCCTAAGGGCCCTATATATGACACGCTCGAGGAATTTCGATTATGAAGAATGAGTTTACCCGAGTACAAATGGAGGTGCTGAAAAGAATAAGACCGTCACGCGATGAGCGTGATCGTCTGCATCGAGTTACACAACAGGTGATTTCAGCAGCACAAAGCGCCATTAAAACCCGGAGCTTAAAAGCGACTGTAGACGTAATTGGCTCTGCAGCGCGAGACACGTGGATCTCAGGCGATCGAGATATCGACATATTCATTGGATTTGACATTAGCACCTCGCGCGAAGACCTAGAACGCTACGGACTAGAAATAGGGAAAGAGATTGCAGTCCAGGGCTACGTTATAGGCTTCGCTGAGCATCCCTACGTAAAAGCACGCTGCGGCGATTTCGCTATCGACGTCGTACCTCATTACATTATCGAAAATACAAACCAACTGCTCTCCGCAGTCGACAGAACTCCGTTTCATCAGCGATACGTCAGTGAGCACCTCGGCGCAAGACATGATGATGTCAGGCTACTGAAACAGTTTCTAAAGGGAGCGGGGATATACGGCGCAGAATTGCGCGTCAAAGGATTCTCTGGGTATCTCTGTGAGCTACTCGTCATCAAGTACGGCTCCTTCACGGGCGTGTTGTCAAATGCGCAAGATTGGAAAGTGGGAACGTGCATTAGCTTGACCGGCGGACACGCTCGGAGCTCCTTCGGGAGCCCTCTTGCGGTTATCGACCCTGTTGATGCAAAGCGGAACGTAGCTGCTGCTGTCTCTCTAGATAGTTTCTCGACGTTCATTGATTCTGCAAGAAGCTTCCTGGAACGGCCGTGCACAAAGTGTTTTTTTCCCCCCGAGATAGCTCCCCTCGACATTAGCGCCTTCCGTGCAATTGCAGATAAGCGAAAGACGACGCTATTCGGGGTGAAATTCAACTTGCCAAACCTCGTTGATGACATTGCTTACCCGCAGCTCGAGCGAGCGCATAAAGGAATGTTGATTGCCTTGCTGCGACACGGCTTTTCAGCGCTGCGAGGCGATATCTACTACGATCAAGGCGAGGCGCTCATGCTGTTTGAAACGCTCGTTTGGCAACTCCCTTCAGCAGAGAGACACGTAGGTCCGCCGGTGGACACAAAACGACACGCGAGCACGTTCAAGAAGAAATATGTCAAAAACGCCTCGGTGCTTGCGGGACCGTTCATTGAAGATGGTCGCTACGTCGTTGAGCTTCATCGTAGGTATCTCACCCTCCCAGAATATATAACTACAGAGTTTAGAGATATCCGAACGAGCAAAGCAATCGTGCAAGCTATGGAAAAGGGATTTCAGATTCTCAAAGACGAAGAGCTCCTCGAAAGCGATCAAATACGGCTTTTTTTAGCCCGCTATTTTAACAGGACGCTCAACAACTGCGATTAGAATCATAGCTGCCAGTATTCTGATTGTATCTTGATCGCCTTGTCGACCTGGTCGCGGACGTGCTTTAATACGCCCCGATCAACGCGACCATCGTCGATTCTAGTCGGAAAATCGAACAGCGATCCGCATATCGCGAGCACAGAATCTGCAAGCGCCTGGAGATGATACCCGCCTTCTAAACACGCGATGACTTGTCCTCGTGGGGTTACTGATTTTATCCGCTCGGTCAATCCTCTGAATCCGTCGGAAGTGACAAGCATACCTCCGATTGGATCTGCACAGTGTACGTCCTGCCCGGCAGATATGAATGTGAGCTCAGGTTCAAACTGCTTGGCAATTGGAATGAGAAGCTGATCATACGCGTAGAAGAAGCTATCGTCGTTGACGCCAGGAGGTAGCGGTAAGTTCACCGTGAAACCCTCTCCTTCCCCTGAACCGACCTCCTCAAAATCGCCCGTTCCAGGATAAAAAGGCCGACGGTGGGTCGAAGCGTACAAGACGTGTGGATCATCATAAAAAGACGCTTGCGTTCCGTTGCCGTGATGCACGTCCCAATCGACTACTAGAACCCGATCGATGTCGTGACCAGAGAGGGCGTACTTTGCCGCGCAAGCAACATTGTTAAAGATGCAAAAACCCATAGCTTTGTCGCGGACTGCGTGATGACCAGGCGGCCTAACGACCGCGAACGCGTTGCTCGCGTCCGCTGTAACAGCATCAACTGCGCAAATAGCACCCCCTACGGCCAGCAGCGCCACGTCATAGCTTTTGGATGAGCAGAACGTATCCAAATCGAGCCAGCCACCGCCGGCCTGCGCGAGCTGTCTCACGCTAGCGACGTAGCTAGGATCGTGGTTAGCCCGCACGCGATCTGAAGTGGCTTTGATCGGTTTAACTATCGGAATACGTCGCGCGTGTTCATCTTCCTGTATGCGTTCCATGATCGCATCCATTCTGCTTCCAGATTCGATATGGTCGCCCGTATCGTGGTCCTTGTAAGCAGGATCGTAGACGATCGCGCCTGCCGCCATGAATGTGAGATGACTAGCCAAGGTTATTAACGTTCCCTTTATGACTCTCGCAGAAGTCGACAAAGCGTTCAATTAGTCCAGAGTTAGGTTAATTTACTTGTAAACTGCATTAGTCGATGGAAAAATGAGTTCTCTCAAAGTCGAAGACTACATGACACGCGAGGTAATTACCATTACGGCAACGGATACAGTTAAAGACGTAATAAGCCTCATAAAAAGCACAAAACACGATGGGTTCCCCGTAGTCAAAGACGAGAAGATAATTGGGTACGTTTCAGCACTCGACATCTTGCTGTGCGACCCCTCGGTCAAAGTCGCCGATATTATGTCTGTAAATTTGGTCGTTGCCCGTTGTGACATGGACTTGTTTGACGCCGCACGTGTGCTGTTTAGATCGGACAGCAAGAAACTGCCCGTAATTGACGATAACGGCATTGTACTCGGTATCATATCAACTACAGATGTTATACGATCGCAGATCGAACGCGCCACGCCTGACAAAGTATGGAAGCTGATGCGAACGCTACGAACGATCCACAAAGTCCAGGTTGAGGAGCACTTCGGCCAAGTGAGGATCCTTGATTTGGTTCCGACGCAGTCGAAGATATTCGCCGACGAACTCGAAGGTAGGAGATACGAGCTTGAAAAAGGTCTTGCAGAACCTTTGATAGTCATTCAAAAGCGTCACAAGACCTTGCTGGTAGATGGACATCACCGGGCAGTCGCAGCTCAAGGCCTTAACCTTAAAGAGGTCGACGCTTATATCATTACGATGGAGCGAGACGTGCCTTTGGGCATGGAGCGAACGGCTGAGAACATCGGCCTCAGATCATTGACTGATATTCAAATACTTGAGAGCAGCACTCACCCGCTCATCGAAATTACGCGAAGAAGCGGCTCTCGAAATGTATGATCTTGACACAAACCTCACAGAGTTGAAATCTTTCGCAGCACGTCTGTTCGCGTAATTACTCCTTTCGGAGAGCCATTGGCCGTCACTATTAGGCGGCCAACGTCGTGTTCCTGGAACAAACGCATGGCCTCGTAAACAGGCCTATCTTCTTCAACTGAGAACAAGCTTTGGCTCATAATGTCCCCGGCTGAACCGAAGTTTCCGGCTGCGACGGCCTTTCCTAGATCCTTCAGCGTGACCACCCCGACGAGTTGGTCGCCCCGCTTCACTGGCGCCCCGTGAATATTGCTGTCAATCAAGATCTTGGCAACTTGCTGAAGAGGTGTGTTAATATCGATTGTGACCAAAGCGCTCGAGGCATACTCGCTTACCGGCGCTTTTGGAAGAGATATCATTTCAGAGACCAAAATAATGACCTTGTTTTCTGCGTCGTTTCTGCCGCAAACGGTGCCTTTTAGGGTTAGTTTGTTCACGGGGGTTGGCCCGAGCTTAAGCGTATCACCTACATCGAACTCCCGGACGTTTCCGATTACCTTGATCGCTGCACTGCACACGTCTGGATGAGCAACCGTCATAAAATCGATTTCTTCGATCAAGACATCGCTCATCTCAGCGC
>JBAULJ010000172.1:0-3193 GCA_049578125.1 Halobacteriota archaeon | reverse complement strand
GCGTGAGGCAGCGATTTCGTGGAAAAGCGTGACAGCGTGTCTGTGTCACACGGCGGCGTGTGGGCGACTCGTTAAACTCCAAAGAAAGTGCTCTTCTGGTTGGGAAGTCTGCTGAATTTACACGACCGCGCCTGTGAAGATTCATTTCAGATAACGCGCAGCACCTTCCTAGGATTATGCGACGGGATTTCGCAGATACGGAAATGAAAAGCACGCTTAGTCTCGCGAATAAGAAAAAGGGAAAAAGAGGGAGGATGATATACCCCCTTTACGAATCCTACAAGAGCTCTAGTATCAGATTTTGCACCTTCAGGTAGAGCTGAGCGTAGACGTCATACGTGCGCACGAGGCTAAGGTATCTGGTGTGCCACAGAGCGCGCAGCCGTCGCATGCGTATCTGATAATCCGGCTACCGCGCAAGTTTCGACGACTTGCAGGTTCCGCCGCGACAGTTTATGAAACGACACATAATGGCGCGCTCGCTTTGTCGTCGTCCCCCATCGTAACCGGAGACGCGGTCTTCAAAGCGATTTAGATGCTGACAACGAAGGAACGAGCCTTTACATGGCCAAGGTCGGGCATTCGAATCGCCTCGAGCCCATTTGTTTTTGATTTTTGTGAAGCTTCGTTTTCGTTTGAAAAAAGATTCTTTAGGCCGCCGAGAGCTGCTGCAACGTCTTTGTCGGTTTTTTGAACTGACTTAAGATCGTCACCTAGAGACGTGCTTGACCCGCATCACCGACCGATAATCGTCTTTTATGATCTTATTTGTTCGACCAACACTCGATTTTCGAACTTACTTTGTTCACATCTGAGGGATATATGAACTTGTTAAGCTCACCCGTTGTTGGATCCCAATTTGTCTAACCCAACGATACAACAACACTTTCGACTTAGCGAGTCGTTCAGCGCATCTAAACAACACTGTGCAGGCAGTCCATAAACGTAATACGTATTCAAAGTAAATATGGCGACGGGGAAGCGCGTAGAAGCTTTGGCCAGATATTGCCGCAGATCGCAAGGGGCTAGTTATAAAGCCTCCAATACGTAATTGAGTTGATAATATGGGGAACAACACACGCGGACACGCCAACAAGTGCCCCGCATCGGACAAAGAGCTAAAGGCATACATATACGAGCTTATTCTCGCAATCGAAGCCGACGATACGCTACACGTTGAAGAACTCTTGCGGTGGGACGTGCCACCCAAGTGGCGTGATTTAGCAACGAGCATAGGGAGGCCGTATCTTAACGGGATGCCCTTAAGTGACCCACTTTACCGTCTGTGCCTCGACGCCAACAAAGAGCTCGCGCAATCGGAAGATGACGAGCAACGATAGCGTTTACACATTAACGGACAACGAAATTACAGTGCGAGTGACCAATCGCTTTTTTGAAAACTAATGAGTGTACATCTTCGCCTAATGAAGCTCGCTTATTTTGACGTGGAAGCTCGCTATGACAAAGGATTAGACCTGCTCTCGAAGTTGACTCCCGTCTAATACTTCATATACTTAAGAGCGCTCCGTGCCTCGTATCAATCAGCAGACCAGGCGTTGATGACTCCTTTGCCATCTGCAATCACGCTACGATGCGTGCAAAAGGAATCTATTTTTTTATGCGCTAGCTTGCTTTATCGAGCGCACAGCGAAGGATCTCAACCCCACTATTGATGTCGTCCTATTCAATCGCCAACAGGGTAAAATCGAATCTCCTCGAACTCATCTCTTTTTGAAGGATTTGGCAGAAACGGACGCCGCATTGACAAACTTGCAGTTGTGCGGGCTTACAGTGCGGCCTTCTTTATTTGCTGCCACTAGCACTTGGTTCTGACGATGTCACCGAAAGAGTCAGCTACGCATTTGGCGCATAACTTGCTGTCCGGCCTTTCTAGTCCCAGCTCGCACTCCGTGTGCGCGTCGAAGTGGCAATAGGTGCAGGTGCTCGCGGTAGTAATAGCTTCTGGAGCTTGCATTGCTTATTCACCTCCTTTACTCTCATGAAAGCAGGAAGGAAGCGTGCCAGCGGCCGGTTATAAATCGGGGCGACGCTGCGTGGCCTCGCATGTCGCGCGATTCGTGAGCACTAAAGGGGGCAGGTACGCTCCTCCTCGCTCTCGATAACGCCAACGATAAGTCACTATGTAAGTCTGCGTGACGCTAAATCTGTGTTACACACTAACACCAATGGCCCTGAGGCTTAACTGCTGGCTTCTTGTTGCGAATTGCGCCATTTTTTCAACACAATTGGAGCATTAGGCGGGTTCGAAAAATGTTTGCGCGAATCATCAGTATCTACTGAAACACTGCGGCTTCTCAAGAGCTCTACAATCGCCCGCCGCGCCAGGCGCAATCTATGCTCAAATATCAGGTTACCGGCGTCTCGCCAGTTGCTAGACGCTCGCTTCGCGGCCTTTAAGTATGGCTTCTACGGACTTAGCTAAGCTCGTTTGCGAGCAAAGAAATCGAAAAACGTTTTAATGAGTTGTTCTCTTATCTGTTTGGAAGATGTCTCTTCTGGGGTTTACACGGAGAGCTGCTTTCTGTCGTTCTGCAAGCGCGTTGCAATTTAAATATATGGGAGATGGTCAATCAAAATGAAGAAAATTGTTTTGAGCACTGTTTTTGCACTCGTATTGATACTCGTTTTTAGCCTACCATCAATGGCACAAGTAACTACAAACGCTACGGTAAACGCTACGACAAACGCGACGACTACAGCGGTAGCAAACACAACAACTGCCGTGGCAGGTACTACTAACGCGACGACCACGGCAGCAGGGGTCACAAGCTTCCTACAAGCAGCCGATAATGCTACAGCACCACCTGTACCAGGATTCGAAGCTATATTGGCAGCTGTGGCGCTTTTAGGCATAGCGCTGATACTCATAAGCAAACGAAGTGGTTAAGCGGTTTCGCTTCTTGAGTTTCGCAGAGCGGGGCCTCTTCGTTGGCCAAGGCCCCGCGACATTTACTACGAGTTTGCTTCTTTGATTCGACTTGTGGCCGCTTCTAACGGTAGGAGTCCATTGATCCTCAACTATAACATATCATTATCGAGGGTGGCGTACCGGTCTAGTCTTGTCTAGTTGCCGTTGCTTTGCAAAAACAATGCGTAATCGCTCAGCAAAGCCTACTATCCGCGACGAGAACAGCTCACGTGACCCCGATTTGTTTTCGCCTCGCCGTCACCT
>JBAULJ010000171.1:0-10938 GCA_049578125.1 Halobacteriota archaeon | reverse complement strand
GTCATCAAGTGATTGCACCCCAATAGTAAGGCGGTTCACACCAGAGTCTTTCATGATACGCAACCGCTCAAGACCGGATTGCCCTACAAGTGTGCCGGGATCAACGTCATAATTGAACTGGCGGCACTGTGTCAAATCAACTCGCTTGCAGAAAAATTGGAGGAATCGTTTTAGTTGCTCTGGGGCAAGAAAGGTAGCTGTACCACCGCCGATAAGTATAGACCGGGCCTTGATTTTGTCAATGCCCAATCGGCGCATATAGATGTCCATCTCTTTTTCCAGAGCAGCTAGATAGCGGTTCTTTTCCTCAGTTTGTTGTCCCAGTTTCCCTGGATAATGACAAAAGGTGCAGCGCTGCTCGCAGAAGGGAAAATGCACATATACATCGAGGAACCCGTCCCGTGGGAGAGTATAACCGGCAAAGAGTTCATCTTCGGTGGTCGGAGAATATTGTGTAATTGGTGGGTAATGAACTGATGGAACGAAGTCCCCATCAAGGCAGATAAGGCCTGCTGCTTGTAACCTTCCAATTTCATCGACACGTTGTCCGGCTTTCGCCGACAACCCCCCATATCTAACTGAATCCGGTTTCAACGAGCATCAAAAATTATGTGAGAAAAAATATACTTTTCGGTAACGTGCCGCGGTCCCCGAGAAGAGGCTGTTGATCTTAGTGCCGTCGCAGTCGGCGAATTTTGGAGGTGGCAGCAACTATAAGCAGCTACGAGTCCATATATAAACAGTGAAGAAAAACAAAGCAACGCTGGCATATCTCGAGAAGTTGGTTGGTCAACAGGGGCTTGAAATGATCAAGCGACTTTCAAAAAATGAGTTAACGGACCAACAGATAGCACAAGAAACTGGTTCTGACTTGAACATTGTGAGGCGGACGCTATTCACTTTGTACGAGCATCGCCTCGCTTTCTATACGCTTGAGCGCGACAAAGAAACTGGATGGATGCTGTATCGATGGCGCGTAGACTTTGAGGATGTTGAGCGTCGCCTCGCTGACGATGCTCACAAGCTCGTCTCTAAGCTCGAGAAGTGGCTGGATGGGGAGCTAAACACCGTCTATTACACGTGTAACAACCACTGCGGCCGCTACACGTTTGACATGGCGAGTGGCTACGCGTGTGGATACGAGTTTGTGTGCCCTGTTTGCAAGCAAAGCCTCCACCACGACGATACGTCCAAGCTGACCAATACTATGCAAGGAAAAATCAGCGAATTAAAGACCGACGTTCAAGCCATCTTCTATCCGGAGAACTCGTCGATTTTTGAACTTGTCGAAACAGAACAAGAATAAAACGCCTCGTCGCGCGTCAAGTCAGCTTCGCACTTTTTTTGCGGTCCGCCGGTTGAAGTCCTCATGTCCTAGAAATGGAGACCGGTTCGACGCCTGCTGAAACACTGAGTTGTAGCAGCGGTTAGAAGTGGTCAGCGATTGCCGCGACGCCCTTCTTCCAACATCCGCAGCATTTCGGCAGTATCCGTCGTTGGCACGCTGCACGCGTAATTCTGACAGACGTACGCGGTGGGCTTCCCGTCGATGCACGTCTGGAACTTCGTAAAAGGAGCGATTTCTGCGATTTCAGGATGCTCCGTCTCTGCGGGCCGGAAAACCACAACATTATACGGCAGGAAATGCTTGTCAAGCGCCTCCAGCATGCGGTGAGTGTCTTCTGAGCGCGAGTCGCCGCATATAACGGTCTCATACGAGGGACCGAGGGCGAGATCAAGCGCGCTCAAAAGATGCGTGTGGGCTTGCGGGGCCCGGTCGACTTCGTGTGAGAGTGCCCGGCCCAGTCTCGAAGCATCATCAAAATACTCCGGCCTCCCCGTTAGATGGCCAAGAGACGTCAGGTTCATCAGCATTGCCGAGTTACCCGAGGGGAGTGCGCCGTCGTACACGTCTCGCGTGCGCAAGATGAGCGATTCCGCGTAGTCGGCGGTCGAGTAAAACCCGCCGTCTGTGTCATCCTTGAAATGTGTCAGCACGTGCTCAAGAAGCTCAAGCGCTGCTGCAAGGTAGCGCGTCTCAAAGGTCGTTTCGTACAGTTCCGATAGGCCCCAGATGAGGAACGCGTAATCATTCAACGACGCGGTGACCCGCGCCTCGCCCTCCCGATAACGGTGAAGAAGCTGACCTTCACGGTCGCGCATATGCTCGAGGATAAAATCGGCCGCCTTCGCTGCCGCTGCGGCGTACGCCGGCTCCCCGAGAGAGCGCGCGCCTTTGGCGAGCGAGGCGATCATGAGCCCGTTCCAGTCAGCGAGCACCTTATCATCCCGCAGCGGATGTACGCGCTTCTCCCTCCGTTCATAAAGCCGCTGTCGGATTGACTCAATGCGGTTTCTGAGGGTTTCTTCGTCCATCTTGAGTTCTGTTGCGAGCGCCTTGACCGATCGCGTCATGTGAAGTATGTTCTTGCCGGTACGCCCCCCCGTGCTTTCGTCGCTGTAGTTGCCCGCGGACTTGAGGCTGAACACGATACGGGCGAGTTCTGTTTGCTTCTCAGTCAGTACTCGCTGAAGCTCCTCGAGGCGCCACAGGTAGAACTTGCCCTCCTCTCCCTCGCTGTCAGCGTCGATAGCGGTGTAGAAGCCTCCCTCGGACGACGTCATCTCCCGTGAAACAAACGAAAACACTTCCCGAACGACCCGCGCATACTCATGGTTCCCCGTTGCCTGGTAGGCCTCACCGTACGCGAGCCCGAGGAGTGCCTGGTCATAGAGCATCTTCTCGAAATGCGGGACGAGCCATTGAGCGTCAGTAGAGTATCGATGGAAACCGAATCCCACGTGGTCGTAGAGTCCGCCGCGCCGCATCGCTTGAAGCGTCTGTTCCACCATCTGCATCGGCTTGCGCTCGCCGGTTCGCTTCCAATAGCGGAGCAGAAACGTAAGGCTGTGGGGGGTAGGGAACTTCGGGGTACTCCCGAACCCTCCGTGCACGTCATCGAAGAGGCAGATGAGCTCTTCGTACGCTATCTGAATCGCTGACGCGTTGATATCCCCAGCCGAGGGCTGGAGCGATGACGCACGGAGCACGGAAACGATCTCTGCTGCCGACGTGTCGATCTCGGGCCTCTTTTGGCGCCACGTTTCCCGTATGCGCGGTATGAGCTCCCGCATCCCGGTTCGCCCAAACCGCGTCTCCTTCGGGATGTACGTGGTCGCGAAGAATGGTCTGGCGTCAGGCGTCATTACGATGCTGAGGGGCCACCCTCTTAGCCCGGTCATTGCCTGACAGACTTCTATATAGACGTCGTCGATATCCGGCCGCTCCTCCCGGTCGACCTTGACGTTCACGAACGCGTCGTTTATCATTCGCGCGATCTCGGGATCCTCGAAAGACTCGTGGGCCATAACGTGGCACCAGTGGCACGTCGAGTATCCGATCGACAGAAACAGAGGCTTGTCCTCGTGCCTCGCCTTGTCAAACGCTTCCTGCCCCCACGGATACCAGTCGACGGGGTTGTCAGCGTGCTGGAGCAGATAAGGGCTCTTCTCGGAGGCCAACGCGTTTCTCCGTTCCCCGTCTTTTGTGCCTTTGCGCTCCACAGGTACCTCGCAAGTAGGCTAGTGCCGCGGCGCAAATAGCTTTCGTTTGACTTGTCACCAGCAGTAATGATTTGAGTCGGTCTGATCTTTTGGCGAGCTAAAAATTGGGAATGAATAGGCGTTTCTGCGTCAAGCAGGCACATTCAGCGGCAATTGTGCGGATGGCGCGAAAAGCAGAGGGTCATAGGACCCGAAACTGCCCTTTCGTGGAACAACGTTAGGCTTTGCAGATCACTTCTGTAATGGCCCAAAAAATCAACGGAAATGACACGTAATCCGATGCCGCTCCGTTGCGCTCAGGCCGGTGATTGGCTCTAAAAAAAGAACAGGGGCTGCACAAAGGGTTCAGAGAACGTACGGGATAAGGCGTTTTGTCTTCTTCGCGTACGCGACGTATTCGTCGCCCAGCTTCGATGTTAAAACCCCCTCCTCCACGTGAATCCGATAGCCGAAAGCCACGCCGAAAAAAGCTATAAGCACGAGCACAGCCCCCCACGACTGCAGCACGAACCCCAGTCCGACGATCGTGAGGAGCGATCCGGTATACGCGGGATGGCGCACGAGTCGATACGGCCCCCGGTCGACCACCGCCTGACCCTCTTGAACGCCGACGGTCCGCGAGAAATAACGCCCCAGCACGGCAATCGACCACTGTCGAAGCAGAATGCCGGCGATCATCAGACCGATACCGAGGTAGAAAGCTTCGCTCGGCAACGACGCGATACCAGACGAGGCAAAGAGGAAGGCGATCGTCAGAGACAGAAACGTGCTCAGTGCTATCAGCGGGCGGGAGCTCTTGTCCTCGTATCTGATCGGGGCGCCGCGGCGACGCGAGCGCGGGATGATACCCCCAACAACGAGTTCGCTGAACAGCCACAGCGCGTACACGAAAAAGAATATTGAGGCTGCAATTGTCGTCGGGAATAGTTCCGCTAAATAGACCATCGTATCTCTGCTGGGCTGTCTTGTTCTTCTCAAATATGCCTTTATCGCCTAGTCGAGTTGCTTAGTCGGCTCCCCACCAAACTTCAGCCCGTTCGCGGGATCCCTAAACTACCCTGCGCGAAGTCCCTTGCGTCCCTCCTTTTCGGCTCCGAGAAACACAGCGCGAGACTAATACGCAACCGGTCGTCAGGGACAATTTCGGAAAAACAAGATCCACACCACAAGGAGCACAAGCACGACAAGTATCAGCAAGGGAAGCAAGCGGATGACTAAAGTGATCGCTAGGAGCACGATAATGGGGATCAGCACTATGACCAGAAGATCTGATAGATGCCCATTACGTGATTGAAACCGCCGCCAAGAATGATAACTGTTTCTTATCTTCCCAACCGATGTGTCACGTGCCGCCACCGCTTCATCGTCGCCGTTCGTGCGATCGACAAGTCAATCCGTGTGCTCTCGCGCAAGGATTTCGGAGCAGGCAATTTTGAAAGGGTTAGGATTTGGACTTAACCAAACCTGCGAACAAGTGGAAGAAAAACCCATTCCCATTTTGGAGCGACGTACCTACGCTTAGGCCGCCGGGCTTCTACTGCTCTTACCACTTGTTTTGCTATGCTCTCGGTGCTTTGTAACTCACGCTTTATGAGCCTCTCCTCCTCTTGACGCACGTATGCCATATGATCTTTGTAAAGACCATTTGCGTTCATCCACTCGTATTTCCGCCGCATGAATCTCTCATTGAAGCCTGTGTTATACCCCCCGGGGTTGATGACAATGACTTTGACGCCAAATGGCTTCAATTCCGTTCGCAAGGAGAACGCAACGCTTTCGAGCGCAAATTTTGTCATGCCATATGGCGCGTAAAATGGCGTCGGAATGAGCCCTGCCATTGAACCCATAAGCACAATGCGTCCCCCGCCCTTTGCGATCATCTTGGGCACGACTGTCTGTGTCAATCGCAGCGTTGAAAACACGTTGGTCTCAAATACGGCGCTCACTCTTTGCGGGTCGATTTCTGCTAAAGGCCCGGAATCCCCGATAGCCGCGTTGTTGACTAAGACATCGATGTCCCACGCATCGACTTTGTTAATATCTTTGGCTTCAGTCACGTCGAGCTTGTCCACCACGAAGTTCTCGCCGAACGATGTCAAAACAGATCGCACTGCATCGACTGAGTCCTCCCTGTGAACGGTTGCATAGACTTTATGTCCTCTCTTGAGCAGCCTGCACGCCACATCGAGCCCTATGCCCCCTCTGCACCCGGTTATGAGAATGCTCGCCATAATCTGCCGATCCTCGCTTTTCAGAAGTATTTGAGCGGTTTGTCTTAAGGATATTGACCTGCGGGGGGGTGCGGAATGAGGACGTAGTCCACGTCAGCTTCCTGATCCCGTCTATGATAGACAAATGAAGTCAGGCCGCGTGTAAACTTCATGTCTGGGGGTGGCTCACGCTGTCGCGCGCGGCGCTGAGAGGGTGGCCAGTCATACGAGCAGATCGCCGCAGGGCCGCACGCCGGGATTCTCGGCAAGTGTGGCGGCACGTGGACAGCGATGACTATCCGAAGGATCCTTCTATGCGCGTGGCATGTCCACCCGACCCCTAAAATGATTGGGCTATTTTTTCGGGTTTTTTCGGTGCATCGTGATTTCGCGTTTTTTGCGCTACACTCAAGAAACGAGCGAGCGAGAGGATCAGTTCGGCAACGGAGCTGGTGGTCACCGTAAAGACGATGATCGAGGCGGCGCGGGAGTTTATGGGGGCAAACGACGTCCACCTTACCGCGTATGAGGACCTGCTGAACGGATGGGAGAGGGAGCTTCGTGAGCTCGTTCGCCTCACTAAATGCCGTTTGTTACCGGTTGACTTTGAGGGATGGGCGGAGATAAGGGAGTTTTACGCGCAGAGCGGCGAAGAGCGCTTGGAGCTCGTGGAGGCGTTGCCGGAGTACGAATCGATTGCTGTCGACGAAGCCTCCTTGGATGAGATGCTCGCTTCGTTGGATAGTGACCTGAATACCTCGTAAGGCCTGATCGAGAAGACGCGTTGTCCGAAGGGACTCGTATCTGTTTTTTACGCGAAACTCGTTCTATGTGGTGACGGAAGAAGTGACAAGCCAATAGTTACCTACTTTCGAGATACGAGCCGCCCTATTGTGTGTGCTCATCTCTTACAGATGTTGAAATGCTCTATTTTTTCCAGTACGAGAACGAAACCAAAAACAAGAACTAATCGGCTGACTGTGAGAAGCAAATACAACAGATCTAAGCAGATAATTCTGCTAGTATGCAGCAGTTTGCAAGTTCGCACGAAGAACTTGAGACCGTTACGCAAAAGCTCGATACCAATCTGAAGGAATCTGAAAAACGCAACCGCTCTTTGATGAAAGAACTCAGGCAATCAGAAGCATCGAAAAACGTTGTTGTCACCGGTCTGCAGCACGAGGTCGAACTATTACAACAGAAGGTGGTAAATCTAGACACGTTGCTGCACACAGAGCGTGGACAGACGTCTGAGCTACGTCACGACAAGGACAATCTTCAGAAGCAACTCGAACTCGTGACCCGTCGTTTGCCTGCGCCGAAGGTCGGGTTTTGGAGTAGGATTTTTGGTGGTGGAAGGAAGAAAGAGGATTAATACTGGTGCGCAGATTACTCGATATCAAGATCGGAACCGACTTGAAGGCGTTTTTAATTCGTGCAGTGTTTCCGGGGCGACATGTAGCGTAAAAAAAATAGTCAGTCTAGCTGCTTCTTTTGTCCAGAAATTCGATAAACGGCCTTAGCTCCTGATGCAGCTCTTCGCATTTATGTTGATCTACCATAGACATATCAATTCTTTTGATCAACCCCTTTTTTAGAGGCTTGCCGTCTGATAGTTTCCCTTTTTCATCCAAAAGCTGCTTGGCTAACAAATATATGACGAGAGATCTGCGCGCATGATCAATCGTGCGCTTGGCGAGTTCTGGTGGATTGATAGCGGCTTTGTGCTTGATCAATGAGCCGTGTAAAAAACTGCTTCGTATGTTGTAGGCGTGCTTCAAATCTCTGCATACGTCGATTGGCTCAACCCCAACCAATCCAAGCAATTTCGCGACTCTTAATTTCAGCTTGTGTGCAACTTCAGTCTTGTCGTCGAGATATAATGCTTCTAGACACATACATGCTGAGGTAATCTGCTGTTCTATGCTTCCTAAGCCGATTAATGCGTCGTTAAATCGTTCTGCTGCAATTGAAATCGGAACATCTACATCATCCTCTTTGGGTTTTTGGCCACCTATTTTCTTTGGCAACAATGGCACAACTTTTTCAATGAAATCTCGGAGCTGTGGAATCTCTTTTTCGCTAAGCGCGTACCAATAATTGTGCCTAAACAATCTAGCAGAAAGCAAAGGAGTCGGTAGGAGAAAAGGTGTCTGCCAATGGGCGTAAGATCGACTTCTCAAGATGTACACTCGACCTAACCTGAAAAGCTGCAAACCGGTTATCAGTTGTGCTACCCGGCTTTTAAGCTCTTGTTCAGATTCTCTTCCAGCCGCTTTTGGTTCGCAAGATAACTCCAAGATCGCGTCGGAACTGCTTCTACGTTCAGTGAGTTCGCTAGAACGCCAAGATTCCAGTTCGAATTCAAAATCCGATTTAACAGGTCTTCGAATTCTCAAACCGTCAAATATTTCCCAATCACATTCTGTACTATCGTCACAGATAAGGCGAATTCCGTTGATCCAGATCTCAAAAAACCATTGCGGTGGTTTTCGTTCAATGTCCTTGACAAAAGCCTTAACCAGATCGGTCAGCTCTTCATCTTTCAAACCTTGAAAAAGAAAACCCGATATATTATAAGTGAACGTGTCTAATAAGCGAATTGCTTCTTGCTTATCTCTATTGTGTTTTTCTATTTCCGATAAGATTTCTTCGTATTCTGGAAGCTTTTCAACCCATTTCTCTATAACAGGTTCATCTTTTAGATTGCATATCACTTCTTTTTCAGTCTTATTTGTAAAAACATGAGTAGGCCGTCGTTCGTTCTCGTCAAACTCTCGCACGCCCGCAGAGATGTATTCAACTTTTTCTGGAACTAGCTCTCCGCTTTTCACACATACGTCTATCCTTTCCTTGATTAAGTCGCAGAGATGCAGCAATTTCGAAAGAAGCTCGTTCTCACGCACTTATATCACGACACTGACGCGGCTTTAACCAATAGCGCAATCATGCAATATCGATTCGTAGATTACCTTAGTACATAGACTTAAGCATGTCCAGTTTAGCTGAAACTCTTTGTCTCAGCGAAAGCTCGATTGACAAACGAGCCTGCGGCAGACCGGTGCATGCGGGCTCCTATGCACGCACGATGATATTCCTTACCGTCGTGGTAGCCACCTTGCCTGCTCTTTTAAAATCGGTCCAGCAATTCATGTAGTCACTCAAGGAGTTATTGTTGCACACGGAAAATGAGCGCCTCTGCTGGCTTGAAATCGAAAAAAGAAATAAATAAGGAGGAGATGAGGATAGGTTAAAAGGAAAACGCTATGCTACCTACCCTTTTTGTTGCGGGATGTAAATAGTCATCGCCGCTGTTGACGTATCTGTGTTAAAGCCTAAGGCTTGAACATTTGCCGACTGAACTCCGTTGTCCATGTTTATCATGCTCTGTTCCTTACTGTTTGTCGTATCTTCGCTTGATACTTTGAAGCCTTTTGCTTGAAGCTGCTTTACATAAGCAGCCTGTGCCGTTCTCGCTTCGCTGTAAGAACCGAGCGGAAACATATACATCTTCACTACATTTCCGTTGTCCAACTCGCTCGTGCCTATATAGACGTCACGTCCGTCTATTGTTGCACGATGGAAGGGAGTTACCGGCGTTGACCACGTTTTCTCCTCTTCGTTCATCTTTCCGGTTAGGTCATCACCGCTTGTACTCGCCTGATGTTCGACTAACATCCCATAAAACGATGATAGCGTTGCTTCTGTGGCCTTTGCCGTTGTCGTAGTCGTTGCTGTAGCTTTTACAGTTGCCGCAGCCGTTACTGTTGCTTTGACCGTCGGCGTTGGCGTCGCAGTGTTATCCACGCAGCCTGTGGTGGATGTGAGAACGAGTGCGCCGATAAAAAGCAGTGGCAGCGCATATTTCAACGGCATTTTGATGTACCGTTTCATCATCCGAGCGATTGGATCCATAATAACCTCCTTCATAAGCCGCTTATCAAAGAGGTGAAGATTAGCTTAACAATTCTGATTATATCGTGATAATCGCTTTGTGTGACGAGAGCTTCGCCGACCCTTATGCTTTGATGTCTGGGTGACCGATTACGTCGACCGGAGCATTTATCATATATTCTAACGCTTTCCTCAGCGTTTAAGCACATTGCTAGGGGCAATAATGCGCGCATTCAAAATCGTCTCGGTTTCTGTAGTCATCCTTCTCGTTGCTGTGTTGTTTGCAGGCACTGTAACGGTTCCGGCTGCGCTACTGCCGGCGACCGCGCAACCTACCAACATTCAATCTTACGCTGGCTCGTTCGTGGGAAGCAAAAACTCCAATGTCTATCACTATCCTACATGCTACGAAGCCAAGAAGATTAAGGCGGAGAACCTAGTCACCTTCGCCACAGTAGCGGACGCCTGTGCACGGAGCTACCGGCCTTGTAAGGTGTGTAACCCGCCACCATGTTCATCTACGCCAACGCCTACACCAACGCCTACACCAACGCCAAAGCCAACATCAACAGCAACGCCAAAGCCAACATCAACAGCAACGCCATCACTCACAGGGGCGAGTCCTGTTACGGCAAACGTTGCTCAAGCGAGTGCAGCTGCAAGTAACTCAAACTCGATTCCCGGCTTTGGGGCGTTGTACGCACTTGGTGCTCTTGCTGCCGTGTTTCTGGCGTTATGGATTACCCGTCGTAGCTGAAGCGCTATAGTCGCGACGAGTTACCAGCCATTCGTCGTAAATGAGAACGGATATAAGAGTCTTATGGGTGTTACTCGCCTGTATCTTAGCTGCGACGGTTGTTACAGCGGGCTGCACAACGAGTACGTCACCGTCAGGTTCAAACCCGATGGCAAATCCCTCCGTTCAACTCCCTCCAGCATCCCAACCGACAGGCGCGAACCTCACCATGGCAGCCATCGACGTAGGGCAGGGGGACTCCATTCTTTTAACGTTCCCACATAACGAATCGCTGCTCATAGATGGTGGCAAACAGGTCGAGGGGCCCACGGTCGTAGCGTATCTCCATTCCGTCGGGATAACACATCTCAACGGCGTCGTTGCGACACATCCCGACTCCGATCACATTGGCGGTTTGATCACAGTTCTCGATTCCGTGCAGGTCGATCATGTCTATGATGTGGGGCTCCCGAAATCAAGCGCCACGTACGCGACGTTCTTGCAGATCATCACACAAAAGAATATCACCTACAC
>JBAULJ010000170.1:0-6285 GCA_049578125.1 Halobacteriota archaeon | reverse complement strand
GATTATTTTCCGATATTCCCACTATGTTGGTAAATGCCAAGAACAGCCCGAAGGCTGCCAGAGCCGAGATTACGGATACAAGAATAACTTTCTGAATGAAGAGCGGGTTAAATAGTTTTTCGTTCGGATCTTGCGGAGGTCTGTTCAATATCCCTTTTTCCTTAGGCTCCCAGATAAGTGGTACGGAACAGCCAATAGCTATTATGAGGTTTACCCAGAGTATTTGTACCGGCTCGATTGGTAGCCGTAGCGCAAAGACGGGAATCAGCGGAGACAATAGTACCGCCCCGATCATTACTAACCCTTGTCCCCCATTGGTGGGCAGCAAGTAGAGAATGACCTTCCAGATGTTGGTGAATACGTGTCTGCCTTCTTCGACCGCGGCGACAATGCTGGCAAAATTATCGTCGGTCAGGACCATGTCGGCAGCTTCCTTACTGACCTCGGTGCCGGTTATACCCATCGCTATGCCGATATCCGCTCTCTTCAGCGCCGGGGCGTCATTGACCCCGTCGCCCGTGACCGCCACAATCTCTCCGTGCTTTTGCAACTGGTCGACGATCCGGTACTTGTGTTCGGGGGCTACCCTAGCGTACACCGAAATTGTCTTAACCGCCCTGCTCAGCTCTTCATCGCTCATTTGCTCAATTTCCTCACCGCTCAAGGCCTGCCCGTCAGACTCCACTATCCCAAGCTGACCGGCAATGGCCTTGGCCGTTTCAACGTGGTCACCGGTTATCATGACCACGCGTATGCCGGCGCTTTTACAGGCCTTGACGGCTTCTATGGCTTCCTCGCGGGGGGGGTCTATCATGCCAGCAAGACCGAGAAAGACCATGTCATGCAAATGTGCCGTATCTAGAGACTCATGTTCTGTGCCTACACGTTTATAGGCGACGCCGATGACTCTGAGGGAGTCTTTTGCCATTTCCTCTACTTTTGCCGACGTTGCTTCACGGTTTAGTGGCTCCAGCCCGTTATCGGTGAGCTGTTGCTGGCACATGTCCATGATTTTTTCCGGGGAGCCCTTGACATAGATGATGTGCCCCTCTTCATGTTTGTGCAGGGTGCTCATGTACATAAGCTCTGAGTTGAAGGGTATCTCATCCAGGCGCGGCAAATGATTTTCTATGCCTGCCTTGGCGGCAGAGACTACCAACGCGCCTTCGGTAGGGTCGCCCTTGATGCCATGACCATTTTCAGTTTTCTCGAGCACGCTGTTGCTGCTATGCACTCCCGCTCGTAGCGTTTCAGTCAGACTATTATGGTCTTCGTGTAGCATCTCCACAATGTTTTCATCAAAGATGAAGTCTCCATTCGGTTCGTAGCCGACGCCCGTTACCCGGTAGTCCTTCGCTCCGGAATACACATTGGTCACCGTCATCTCATTCTTGGTCAGAGTACCCGTCTTATCCGAGCAGATTACCGTGGTACATCCCAGCGTCTCGGCAGCCGGAAGCCTCTTAATCAAGGCGTGCCGGCGTGACATGGCGGTAGCCCCTACGGCAAACGCGGCGATTATGGCACCGGCCAGGCCCTCCGGTATCATAGCCACAATGGTTCCGGCCGTTGCCAGGAGCATGTAAGTCCAGTCGTAGCCGAGGAGTAGTCCCAAGATGAAATTAATAATGCCAAATGAGACACAGACGATTATTATTAGCTTGGTAAAGGCGGCAATCTTCCTCATGATAGGAGGCGCGATTTTCTTGGTCTCCTCCATGACGTGGGCAATTTGCCCCAGCAACGATTGCTCACCGGTCGCTACTACAATACCTCGTCCGCGTCCCCTAGTGACAAATGTGCCGCTAAAACACATGTTAATTTGATCACCAGGGCTTAGATTTGGATTTTTCAGAACATCAACGTGTTTTTGCACAGGAATTGATTCCCCGGTGAGCGCAGCCTCATCAACAGCAAGGTCTTTTACTGAAAATAGTCGCAGATCCGCAGGAACGCGGTCACCGTGTTCTAGCAAAACGACGTCTCCGGGAACCACCTCGCGTGTCGGAATAGCTGTCTCTTTCCCATCCCTGAGCACCGTACATTGCGGGATAATCATTTTTTTCAGGGCGTCCAGAGATGATTCTGCTTTTCCCTCCTGTATGAACCCGATGATAGCTGTTGCCAGGACGACGCCGATAATAACCCACATATCCATCAACGTATCTGCATCCAAGAAGTAGTACAGGCAGAAACAAACGAGAGCAGCCACCATAAGTACGTAAAGAAGCGGGTTGTTAAACTGCAATAACAGGCGAACGAGCGGCCCTCGTTTTTTACCTACTAGCTCATTATACCCGTACTTTTGTAGCCTATCTGCTGGTTCTTCCCCCGTAAGGCCCCCAGCGCTTGAGCCCAAAGCGTCAAAAACAACTTCGCTAGATGCTTGGTACCATTTGTTTTCAGTGGACACTTTTACTTTTCCGCCTCTTAAGCACGCTTGTTTGATCTTGATTCAAGACTTCTTAATTGATATTAAAGTGAATACACAAAAGCCTTACATGCTCTTTCGTTTGGAGCACACTAGTAAAAATCTTTGTAGCGGGATTGCCAGTAACTTGTGAGCTAAACTAATCTCCTTTTATTCTTATTGGCCCCACTGATTCACTGCGGTGCCCTCAATGGTTTACAGTTTGCGCAACATGCCGCTGGTCGATAACGCGCGTTTCCAAGTAGAGCGCGACAAAATCGTAGATCGCATGAGCCAGCATCGCGGCAAAAAGGCTCTCAGTGAAGTAGAAGAGGTAACCGAATGCCACTCCGAGCCCTGCAATGAATAGTGCATAGCGGATCGAGATCGCATGAGCGATACCGAACAGAACCGCTGCCGCGAGAACGGCAACATGGACGTTGCTCCACGTAAAGATCCACGTTTGGATTACCCCGCGAAATAGTGCCTCTTTGCAAACCCTGCGAGTCCAGAGACGATGGCGAGGTCCAACACAGATGCGTTCGAGAAGAGCCTGGTGAACAACCTGAAGTCTCTTCGAATCCCTCCTAAAATCTTTTTCTCTGATTTCGCTATTAACGTTGCGACTCCTGCGCACGCTAGGCCCACGATACCTCCTATCACCGGGCTCGCTCGATTGCCGGGCGTGCACAACCTCACGGTCGACGGGTCTCGACCGATTCAGCGTGGATGCGGACGCAATCAATCGCGTCATGCGATATCTGATCCAATTCGACGTGCGTGCGCTCACGAGCGCCCCTCCTACGCTCGAAGATCTCTTCTTGCGCCACTATGAGGTTCAGGAAGGCGGCACGAGATGAACATGAACGCGTACGCCGGCACAAGGGCGCTGCTCCGTCTGATTCTCCGGCGGGACTGGCTCGTGCTAGCCGTTTGTGTCGTGCTTCCCGCCCTCATTGCGGCCGCTACCGTGGTCGCTTTAGACGGGCTCCTCCCAACTGCCGAATCACTTGACGCCTTCATCTTTGACGCAGCAAACATCCCGGGAGAGGTAGCGCTGCTTGGCCACATATACGCCGACGCTTGCGGGGCTCGTCGCTTGGCGATGCGGCGGCTTTAGCGCCGTCCTTGTCGGGCTCGGAAGCGCGCTGTTTGTCGTTCGCCACACCCGCACGCAGGAAGGGACCGGTCGGTTCGAGCTGCAGGCCCAAGGCCAAGAGACCAGATTAGATTTCACCCAGAGCGATATCCCTGAAGATCTTTATGCAGAGCTCGAAACTGGGTGGGTCGAATATTATTGGGACAACCTAGCGGCTTATTTTGGCTAATCGCTTCTTTAAAAAAGGTAAAACCATGGTTTAACCAGAGAGAAGCACAATTGTCCGTTAAGAGAATGCGCCAGCTGCATTAGGTGCGTTCTCCAGCACTTGTTGCGTAATATCCCAATACTCGACGATCTTGTCACTGCTGAAACGGAAAAGATGGACTTGCCTTAACCCTCCGTTGTTGGGATTAGAGCTCGAGAGTTGCGTATGCACTGCAACGAGGTCTCCATCGGCAAGAACGTTCCTCACGATAAGCTTGAAGTCAGCCGTCGACCCTTGTATTATTCCTTCCGCTCCTTTTTTCTGCACGGCAATCATTGCATCGATCAATGCGTCCATGCCACCAATGACGTATGGATTGTGAGTCTTACAGTCAGGGGTGAAGAAGCGCAGCCCCTCCTTTGGTCTTCCTACCCCGATCAAATTGAGGAATTCGACTGCGATGTCCTTGTGGATCTTATTCACACTGTTTTCAGGAGTCTCAGAACGCTTTGAACTATCCATTTTTTTCACCAAAAAGTTCAGGTAGTTTTTTTCTTAAACCGGCTGCAGGTCCTGAAAAAGCCCGATCTATTCCTTGACGAAACAGAGCAGCTAGACCGGACAGCCTAAACAGATTATTCACTCTTTTGTGCAAAGAGCTTCAGATACTCCCCGTAGCCCTCCTTCTCCAGGTCCTCCTTCGGGATGAACCGAAGCGCCGCCGAGTTCATGCAGTAACGCTGCCCCGTCGGCGCGGGCCCGTCGGGAAAAACGTGACCTAGGTGGGAATCCCCGTGCTTGCTTCTCACTTCGGTCCTCACCGCGAAGAGCTTCCGGTCCTTTCTCTGCGTGACGTTCTCTGGCTCCAAGGGTTTCGTAAAGCTTGGCCATCCCGTCCCGGAGTCGTACTTGTCGAGCGAGCTGAAGAGGGGCTCTCCAGATGCGATGTCAACGTAAATCCCCTCCCGCTTGTTGTCATGGTATTCATTTTGGAAGGGCGGCTCCGTGCCTTCGTGCTGCGTTACCTCGTATTGAAGGGGTGTGAGCTTCTTTTTCAGGGTGGCGTCATCGGGCTTGGAATAGGTCTTCTGTCCCCTCGGGTTGCTGCCGGGGTTTGTGTCCGTCTTTTTCTCCTGTCCCCAGGTCTTATCGAGGAACTGGTCCCGGCCGGAGCCTAACCGGTAGAGCTTATACCTTAAGGGGCTCTTCTTATGGTAATCCTGGTGGTAGAACTCGGCCTCGTAGAACCTTGAGAATTTCACAATCGGCGTGACGATAGACTTCGTGAACTGCCCGGATTGTTCAAGATCCGCCTTGGATTTCTCCGCGATGCGCTTCTGTTCCTCATCGTTGTAGAAAATCGCCGTACGGTACTGAGGGCCCCTGTCAGCAAACTGCCCACCCGAATCCGTCGGATCTATATGATGCCAGAAGATATCCAGGACCTGCTCATAACTCACCTTTGAAGGATTGTAGCATACCTGTATGGCTTCGTAGTGCCCCGTCTTACCCGTCGAGACTTCCTCGTAGGTGGGGTTTTCCTTCTGACCACCGGTATAGCCTGATATAATCTTTGCAACGCCGGATACCTTTTCAAAATCGGACGCCAAGCACCAGAAGCAGCCGCCCGCGAGGGTTGCGATCTTCAAATTTGTCTGCTCTTCTTTCATAGGATTATTCACCTCTTGTTTTTTGCCTCTGTCCTTAAGGCCCTCTCAGCGCGAATATCGCGAAAACATGCTGATCAGGATTTTCACTGGAATTCCCCTGTCTCGTTTCACACAAGGCCCTGACAGTGTGAGGGGAATACAGTTAGTAAACTGTTGCCATCGCAAATCTTTAACACTGCGCGTTCAACATCAGCTTAATTTGAGTAAGCAAGGCCATCGCCTATGCGAAAGCTGGCACGGAAGACAAGGCCAAGGAGTACGATGCGAAGGCCAACCCGCCGAAGAAATGGGGGGAGGCCTGAGCATCTGAATACGTTTTTCTATGTTGAATACCGATGACCGTGCATGGACCTGCCAGGGATCCTTTCCTATAGAGTGGAACGCCTGAAGTTCAAAGCGACCAACCTCGACCTCGGCCTGGCGCTCATCGCCACCTTCCTCCTGCCCATCGCCTGCTGGCTGCTGCTGGATTGGAGCGGAGCCTTCCTGCCCCTAATCCTGTACTATGGAGTGTTCTGCGTGGCCATCGCACTCTGGCGCAAGAAGAGCTTCGACTATGTCAGACCGGTCAGTTGGTCATTCAAGCTCTTCATTGGGCTGTTGGCCCTCCAGATCTTCATCCAGACGATCGCCTACCTGACCATCATACCCGTCAACGATCCCTGGGAGGGGTCCTGCTCACACTGCTCATCTGGGTCCCCATCAACGCGGCCATGGAACAGCTGCTTTGGGTCTACATATTCGACGCCTTCGAGACGCGCTGGACGGAAAGGCGAAAGCGCTTCATAGGAGGGGTGATCGGGATGTTGATGGCAGTAATATTCGTAGGCCTTATACACGTCCTGTTCTGGAGCAAGTTCCTGCCTTCCTTCGAATCCATCACGCCGTGGTCTCAGAT
>JBAULJ010000169.1:0-1942 GCA_049578125.1 Halobacteriota archaeon | reverse complement strand
GTTCATGCCCCTGTGAACGGGCGGTTTTCTCCTTCTGAAACTCTACCGAATACGTCGTGAATGCCATTATATCACTTCAGCGGAACATATCTACTCGATCGCGTGGCTCCCACCCCTGGACCCCCGTGCGATACCCTTCTCCTTGTCAGCGCATATTCACCAAGGTAATGGCCAACCATCTCCGGCATTACCTCAAAGCTAGCGAACGTTTTTCCATCGTGCACTCCGATAGTGGTGCCAACCATTTCAGGAAGAACGATCATGTCCCTTTGGTGGGTCCGAATCGCTTTTCCGTCGCGTATTTTCTGCAAAAGCTTTTTTTGTTCTTCCGTGAGTTCTCTCTTAAGCTTCCGGCGTTGCCGCGCAGGAAAGAGCTGAGCTAGTCCATCAAGTTCCATGTCCTTGAGCTCCTGAAGGGAGTGTCCTCTGTACGAGAACTCTTCCTTTCTGCGAGGCGCTTCAACCTTCCGTCTCTTAGCCATACATTCACCAGCCCCAAGTTTAGCTATCGTTTACCCGTGCGTCGAGCAGCTATGCTGCCAACTTTCCTGCCCGGAGGGGCATTGCGGCTGACCGTTTTTGGACGGCCGGGGTGTTGCCAACCGCCGCCGCCAAATGGGTGATCGACCACGTTCATTGCGACCCCACGCACCCTCGGATATTTAGCAGCTCTGGAACGAAGTTTGTGGAACTTCTTGCCAGCTTTGACAAAGGGCTTGTCAAGGCGGCCTCCACCCGCCACCGTTCCGATCATCGCTCGGCAGTGCGGGTGTAACCATTTCATTTCCCCGCTCGGGAGCTGTACGACGGTTTTTTGTACGTCGTGCGCGACAAGCATCGCGTATACACCGGATGCTCGCGCGAAACAACCTCCGTCACCCGGTTGCGATTCAATGTTGCAGATCGGAACCCCTTCGGGGATTTCAGCAAGCGGCAAGATATTGCCCGCCTTGATCTCCGCCGATGCGCCGCACGCAATCTCATCGCCTACGCATAGGCTTTCAGGTATCAGCACTAAGCGCTCACTGCCGTCCGCCAACTGAACCCGCCCGATTGGAGCGCTCCGAGCAGGGTCGTGTACAACCTCAACTACGCGGGCTTTCACGGTCTCGTTCTTGTCAGCTTTGAGGAGTTTCAAGGCCGCCTTATAGCGGTGAGAAGGTGCGCGATAGGTCGGTGTGCCCTTTCCTCGATTTTGCGATATAATCCTCTTACCCATAGCACGACCCCCTTAGAAGATACCAAGTCTTGACGCAATTTCTTCAGCAGAATCATCGCTCGAAAGCGTAATAGTAGCTTTCTTGAACCCTTTTGGCGTGACGAGTGTCTTCACATCGATGACTGTCACGTCATAGATTTCTTCTACCGCTTTCTTTATGTCGTCTTTTGTATCTTCCACGTCGACGATGAAAGTGAGCTTGTTCTCTCTGTCAAGCTGAGCTGTCGCCTTTTCAGTGACGTACGCATACTTCAGCATGACTCTAACCTTTTCCCACGGCATTTATCGCCGATTGCGTCCATATTGCAAGTCTTCCGGCGTGAGTGCCTGGTGCCAGAAGCTCAACGTTCAACTGATCCACAGTTGTTACGTCAACTCCAGGTAAGTTACGCGCTGCTAATACCGGCTTGGTGCTTATAATAAGGACGCTCTTCTTGTTTTTGTAGCGTCGGCCGCGCCGCTTACCTTTCCCGGCACGCACACGTTTGCCGCGTTTCGCTTTCTCCACGTCTTGCCAGACGTTAAGCGCGGCCAATACTTCAGCGATTTGGCGAGCCGTCACTAATTCTTCGAAGGCATCCTCTACGATGAGTGGAAGCGTTGCGTCAAACCGGTGCCCTCGCGCCTTAACCAGATCAGAATTTGCCGTAGCGGCGATTGCAGACCGCGTCGCTTTCTGCCTTTCTTTTTTGTTTATCTTCTCTGCAAACACCCTCGTGACGG